>CAZQPN010000392.1:0-3534 GCA_964595215.1 uncultured Rubrivivax sp.
GTCGCTGGCCGACGTCGCCGCCGACGCCCACATCGCCGCCGACACCACCACCCCGGAGGGCGCGGCCGCGGCCATCGACGGCTGCCGCGCCACGCTCGGCGAGGCGCCGTCGGCGCTGGCGCACTGCGTCGGCAGCACGCTGATCGCGCCGCTGCACCGCACGCGCGAGGCGGCCTGGCGCGAGCTGCTGCGGGTCAACCTCGACAGCGCCTTCTTCATGCTCGGGGCCTGGGTCGCGGCGCGCGAGGGGCAGGGCGGGGCGGCGGTGTTCGCCAGCTCGGTCGTCGCCCGCATCGGGGTGGCCAACCACGAGGCGATCGCCGCCGCCAAGGGTGGCGTCGAGGCGCTGGTGCGCAGCGCCGCGGCCACCTATGCCGCTCAGGGCCTGCGGATCAACGCGGTGGCGCCCGGCATGACCGACACGCCGATGACCGCCGGCATGCTCAAGCTGCCGGCGATGCGCGAGGGCGCCGGCCGCCAGTACCCGCTGGGCGGCGTGCAGTCGGCCGGGCAGGTCGCCGGCGTGATGGCCTGGCTGCTGTCGCCCGGCGCTGACCGGTTGACCGGGCAGGTGCTGGCGGTCGACGGCGGCTTCACGACGGTGCGGCCGCTCGTCAAGTAGCACCGGCGGCCCCGCGCGCCACACCGCCGGCACGTCGACCGATGCAGCGCGCGCTCGTCTGGCTCAAGCGCGACCTGCGGCTGCGCGACCACGCGCCGCTGGCGCGGGCTGCGCACGCCGACGCCGCCGCTGCGCTGTTCGTGATCGAGCCCGAGTGGCTGGCCGGCCCGGCGTTCGACCCCCAGCACCTGGCCTTCGCGCTCGCCAGCCTGGGGCCGCTGCGCGACGCGCTGGCGGCGCGCGGGCTGCCGGTGCTGGTGCGCACCGGGCCGGTCCCGGAGGTGCTGGCCGCGCTGCAGCGCGACTTTGCCTTCGACACCCTGCTCAGCCACGAGGAAACGGGCAGCGGCTGGACCTACGCACGCGACCTTGCCGTCGCGGCCTGGTGCCGCGCGCAGGGCGTGGCCTGGCAGGAGATGCCGCAGACCGGCGTCGTGCGCCGGCTGCGCGACCGGCGCGGCTGGGCGGCACGCTGGGCGGCGCGCATGGACGCGGCCGAGGCGCCGGTGCCGCAGGCCTTTCGCGGCGCTCGGCTGAGCGTCGACGATGGGCCGACCCTGGCCGCGCTGGGCCTGCCCGCGGCGCGCCCATTGCCGCCGGCCGGCGAGGCGGCGGCGATGGCCATGCTGGACGACTTCGTCGGCGGTCGCGGTCGCGGCTACCGCCGCGGCCTGTCGAGCCCGCTGACGGCGCCGGACCACTGCAGCCGGCTCAGCCCGCACCTGGCCTTCGGCACGGTCTCGATGCGCACCGTGCACCAGGCGACCGAGGCAGCGATCCGCGCGACCCCCGACCGTGCGCTGGCGCACGACCTGCGCGGCTTCGCCGGCCGCCTGCGCTGGCACTGCCACTTCATGCAGAAGCTCGAGGACGAGCCGGCGATCGAGTTCAGGAACTTCTCGCGCGCCTGCGACGGCCTGCGTCCGGGCGACGGCGATGACGCCACGCTCGACGGCACGGCGCGGGAGCGCTTCGAGGCCTGGTGCGACGGCCGCACCGGCTTCCCGATGGTCGACGCCTGCATGCGCCAGCTGCGCGCCACCGGCTGGCTGAACTTCCGCATGCGCGCGATGCTGGTCAGCTTCGCCGCCTACCACCTGTGGCTGCACTGGCGCGCGCCGGGGCTGTTCCTGGCGCGCCAGTTCCTCGACTTCGAGCCCGGCATCCACTGGAGCCAGATGCAGATGCAAAGCGGCACCACGGGCATCAACACGCTGCGCATCTACTCGCCGGCCAAGCAGCAGCGCGAGCACGACCCGGACGGCGATCACGTGCGCCGCTGGGTGCCCGAGTGGGGCACGCCCGCCTACCCGGCGCCGATCGTCGACGAGCGGCGCTCCGTCGCCGCAGCCAAGGAACGTCTGTACGGCCTGCGCCGCACGCCCGAGGCGCGCAACGAGGCCGATGCGATCCAGGCGCGTCACGGCTCGCGCAGGAGCGGCCTGCCGCGCACCGCGGCGCGTTGCGCGCATCAGAAGCCGGCAGCCGCTGCGCCGTCGCCGCCGCTGCAACAGGAGCTGTTCTGATGTGGAAGGGCAACAAGGCCACGCTGCCGAGCAAGCCCTGCGCCGCCTGCGGCCGGCCGATGAGCTGGCGCCGTGCCTGGGCGAAGAACTGGGCCGAGGTGCGCTACTGCTCCGACGCCTGCCGCAAACGCAAGGGCACGCGCGGTGGCTGAGCGTCGCAGCGACGGTCGCGTTGACGGCCAGGCCGACGGTCGCACCGAGAGCTCCCCCGGGTGCCGCCATCTGGTGATCGTGCTGGGCGACCAGCTCGATCCGGACGCCAGCGGCTTCGACGGCTTCGACCCCGTGCAGGACCTCGTCTGGATGGCCGAGGTGGCCGAGGAGTCGACCCACGTGGGGTCGGCCAAGGCACGCATCGCGCTGTTCCTGGCGGCGATGCGCCACTTCGCCGACGAACTGCGCGCGTGCGGCCGGCCGCTGCACTACCAACGGCTGGGCGAGGGGCCGGACACGCTGGCCGAGGCGCTGCGCGAGACGGTGCGTACCCGGCGCCCGCAGGCACTGGTGATGACCGCGCCCGGCGACTGGCGCGTGCTGGCCGCGCTGCGCGCGCTGGCCGAGGCCGAGGGCTTGGCGCTGGACGTGCGCGAAGACCGCCACTTCCTGTGCAGCGTGCGCGAGTTCAAGGCCCACGCCAAGGGCCGCAGGCAGCTGCGGTTGGAGACTTTCTACCGCGAGATGCGGCGCCGCCACCGCGTGCTGATGGACGGCGAGGACGGCGACCAGCCCTGTGGCGGGCAGTGGAACTTCGACGCCGACAACCGCGATCCCTTCGGTCGCGACGGCCCCGGCCGGGTACCGCCGCGCGCGCGCTTCGCGCCCGACGCGATCACGCGCGAGGTGATCGCGCTCGTCGACGACCGCTTCGCCGACCATCCCGGGGCGCTCGACAGCTTCGCGTGGCCGGTGACGCGCGCGCAGGCGCTGCAGGCGCTGGCGCGCTTCGTCGACGAGCGGCTGCCGATGTTCGGCCGCCACCAGGACGCGATCTGGGTCGGCGAGCCCTGGCTCTACCACGCCCACCTCGGCGCGGCGCTCAACCTCAAGCTGCTGCACCCGCGCGAGGTCATCGCCGCCGCCGAGGCGGCGTGGCGCGCCGGCCGGGCGCCGCTGCCGGCGGTGGAAGGCTTCGTGCGCCAGATCCTGGGCTGGCGCGAGTACGTGCGCGGCGTGTACTGGACGCAGATGCCGGACTACGCGGCGCGCAACGCGCTCGACGCCCACGAGCCGCTGCCGGGTTTCTACTGGACCGGCGACACCGACATGGCCTGCCTGCGCGACGCCATCGGCCAGACGCTGGCGCACGGCTACGCGCACCACATCCAGCGCCTGATGGTGACCGGGTTGTACGCGCTGCTGCTCGGCGTCGAGCCGCAGGCGGTGCAC
>CAZQPN010000393.1:0-3522 GCA_964595215.1 uncultured Rubrivivax sp.
CACCACGGCGCTGCGCGCGCTCGAATCGGCGGCGCTCGCGTCGGGGCCGGGCGGTGCCCTGCAGCCGGCCACCGGCGAGACCGACCTGTTCATCACGCCGGGCTTCGACTTCCGCGTCGTGGACCTGCTGCTGACCAACTTCCACCTGCCTCGCAGCACGCTGATGATGCTGGTCAGCGCCTTCGCCGGCCACGCCCACGTGATGGCGCTGTACCGCCATGCGGTGGAGTCACGCTACCGCTTCTTCAGCTACGGCGACGCGATGCTGCTGGCGCGTGCCGTCTGAGTTCGGTGGCGCCGGCCGGGTTCGGACGCGCTGGCGGGGCTTCGCCTACGATGCACGACGATGGCAGCCGAACGAGACCTCTCCGAAGTGCCGCTCGAACACCTGGTGGCCGAAGAGGCCGCGATCCGTTCGCGCAGGTACCTGACCGCCTTGCTCATCGGTGCGCTTGCAGGCGTGGCCGTCTACGCGGCGGTCCATGGCCGCTTCCTCCTGACCGTCGGTCTGTTCCTGGTGGCCGGGTGGATCGCGAAGCGCAACGCGCAGCGACTGGCGCGGCTTCAGCTCGAGATCGGCCGCCGATCGACCGCCGGGTAGCGCTGCGGGTTCGCGGCGTCCGCAGCCTGCGCGACGACAATGCGCGCATGCTCGAATTCCAGCTGCTCGGCACCGAAGGCCATGCGCGCCGTGGCCGCCTGAGGCTCAACCATGGCGTCGTCGAGACGCCGATCTTCATGCCCGTCGGCACCTATGGCACCGTCAAGGGCGTGCTGCCGCGCGACCTGCAGGCCCTGGGCGCGCAGATCATCCTGGGCAACACCTTCCACCTGTGGCTGCGCCCGGGCACCGAGGTCATCCAGTCCTTCGGCGGCCTGCACGGCTTCGAGGGCTGGCCGCGGCCCATCCTCACCGACAGCGGCGGCTTCCAGGTCTGGTC
Organism: uncultured Rubrivivax sp.; assembly: GCA_964595215.1. Lineage (GTDB taxonomy): Bacteria > Pseudomonadota > Gammaproteobacteria > Burkholderiales > Burkholderiaceae_C > Rubrivivax. The sequence continues at coordinate 942 of CAZQPN010000393.1, forward strand.
GCTGGGCGCGATGCGCAAGATCAGCGAGGAAGGCGTGCGCTTCCAGTCACCGGTCAACGGCGACAAGCTGTTCCTGACGCCCGAGGTCAGCATGCAGGTGCAGACCGTGCTGAACTCCGACATCGTGATGCAGTTCGACGAGTGCACGCCCTACGAGACCGGCGGCCACGTCACGACGGAAGCCGAGGCGCGCACGTCGATGGAATTGAGCCTGCGCTGGGCCGGCCGCTCGAAGGCCGAGTTCGAGCGCCTGGAGAACCCGAACGCGCTGTTCGGCATCGTGCAGGGCGGCATGTTCGAGTCGCTGCGCGAGGAATCGCTGCAGCAGCTCGCCGAACTCGACCTGCCCGGCTACGCCATCGGCGGTGTCAGCGTCGGCGAACCCAAGGACGAGATGCTGCGCATCATGGCGCACACGCCGCACCGGCTGCCCGCGCACAAGCCGCGCTACCTGATGGGCGTGGGCACGCCGGAAGACCTGGTCGAGGGCGTGCACCACGGCGTGGACCTGTTCGACTGCGTGATGCCCACACGCAATGCGCGCAACGGCCACCTGTTCACGCGCTTCGGCGACCTGAAGCTGCGCAACGCGCGCCACCGCGCGGACCCGCGGCCGATCGACGAGAGCTGCGGCTGCCACGCCTGCCGCGGCACGACGCGGCCCGACGGCACGGTGACCGGCGCTTTCAGCCGCGCCTACCTGCACCACCTGGAGCGCTGCGGCGAGATGCTGGCGCCGATGCTGGCCAGCATCCACAACCTGCACTACTACCTGAACCTGATGCAGGAGGTGCGCGACGCGCTCGACGTCGGTGGCTTCGAGTCCCTCCGCGCGCGCTTCAAGGCCGACCGGGCGCGCGGCGTGTCGTAGCGCAGACGGGCGCGGAAGCCGCGGCCGGCCGTCGGGCGTCACTCACCAGAACTGCCACTGGCCGGTTGCCACGACCCAGACGCCGAGCGCACCGTTGGTCACCGCGTGCGCGATCACCGGCACCCACAGCCGTCCGGTGCGGATGTACAGCAGCGCGTAGGCGAGGCCGGCGACGGTCGCCGCCAGCCACAGGGGGTGGGCGAGCACGAAGACGAAGGTCGACAGCACGACCGCGCGCATGCCGACCGCCTGCGGCGCCAGCCCGGTGAACCGGGGCGCCTGCAGCCAGCGCATCAGGAAGGAGCGCCAGAACAGCTCCTCCATCACCGGCACCAGCAGCGCGGCGCCGATCCAGCGCACCGCGATCAGCGGCCACACAGGGGCGCCGGCCGCGTCCAGCGGCACGAAGGCCGGCGCGTCGCCCAGGTCGAGCGTCATCCACGGCGCGTCGAGCCGGATCCAGAGCCAGAACACGGCCAGGCCCACCGCCACGGCCAAGGCCGTCTCGCGTCCCGTCGGCGCGTTCTGCCGCGCCAGCTCGCCGTACTCGCGCCGGAAGAGCCACAGCAGCGCGCCGACGACGAGCACCGACACGCCGTACAGCCAGCGCGGGTCGAAACCCCAGCTGCCGTCGGCCGGCGCCATGCCGCGCGCGCCGAGCAGCAGCATGAAGACGGCGAAGGGCAGGGCGCGCGCGACGACCGCGCGATCGGGCAGGGACGGCACGCGGCGGATGATGCCCGGCGCGGCCGGCCGGATGCCGTGACGTCGCGTCGCCCGGCGTGACATCGTCGACGGCAGCCGCCTGCCAATGACGGCGGCGGCCCGCCGCGTCGATCTCCAGCGCCAGCGGCGGCGCGCGACCTCAGCCGCCGGCGGCGTCGAGCGCCCACAGCGGGCGCTCGACCTGCGTCAGCGCATCCGCCAGCCAGGGCATCACGGGGGCCAGCACGGGCTTGAGCGTGTGCGGCGGGTTGATCACGAAGACGCTGCTGCCGAGCAGCCCGAAGCCGCGCGCGTCGGCCTTCGCCACCGTCAGCCGGGCGTGCAGCCAGCCTTTCTTCGCCGGCGCGGCCGCCGCCTTCAGCCGCTGCGGCAGCTGGGCCGCCTCCAGCAGCTGCAGCTGCGGCAGCCACACGATCAGCGTGCCGTCGGCGAAGCGGTCCAGCGCCTCGCGCACCGCCGCCAGCACCTTGGCGTAGTCGTTCTTGCGCTCGTAGGGCGGGTCGATCAGCAGCACGCCGCGGCGCGTCGGCGGCGGCAGCTCGCGCCGGATCGCACCGAAGCCGTCGCCCATGGTCACGCGCACGCCCGGCTCGTCGCCGAGGTAGGAGGCGAGGATCTTGTGCTCCGTCGGGTGCAGCTCGTACAGGTGCAGCTCGTCCTGCGGCCGGCGCAGCAGGTGCGCGAAGGCTGGCGACCCCGGGTACTGGCGCAGCGCGGGGCCGTCGTTGAAGCGGCGCACCTGGTCGACGAGGTCGGCCACCGGCGCCGGTAGGTCGTCGCGCCCCCACAGACGGCCGATGCCGTCGGCGTACTCGGCGCGCTTGTTGGCGTAGGCGCCCTCGAGCGAATAGCCGCCGGCGCCGGCGTGGGTGTCGACGTATCGCCAGCCCTTGTCCTTGTCGTTCATGTGCCGCAGCACGAGGCACAGGACCAGGTGCTTGAGCACGTCGGCGTGGTTGCCGGCGTGGAAGGCGTGGCGGTAGG
>CAZQPN010000394.1:0-3521 GCA_964595215.1 uncultured Rubrivivax sp.
CGCGTCGCGCGGCCGCCGGCCCGGCTAGCCGCCGGCGGCGGCCGCCGCCGCCCCCGCCCCCGCCCCGGTCGCCGATCCGCTGGCCGACCTCGCCACCGCGGTGCCACCGGCCAGCACGCGGTACAGCAGCAGCGCGTTCTGGCGCAGCGCCAGCTCCAGCTGCACCACCGCCTGCTCGGCCGCCAGGCGGGCACGCTCGGCGTCCAGGCGCTCGAGCGCACTCGCCGCGCCCTGCGCCAACAGCATCTCGACCAGCGCCAGCCGGCGCGCCTCGGCTTGCGCCTGCGCGCGCTGGGCCTCGAGCTGCGCCGCCAGCGTCGCCCGTGCGGCGAGCGCATCGGCGACCTCGCGGAAGGCCGTCTGCACGCTCCTGTCGTACTGCGCCAGCGCGGCCTCGCGCGCCGCCTCGGCGGCGGCGCGCGCGGCACGGTTGCGGCCGGCGTCGAACAGCGGCTGCAGCAGCTGGCCGCCGAAGCTCCAGGCAGTGTTGCGGAACAGGCCCGACAAGGCGTCGCTGGCGGTGCCCAGGCTGGCCGTCAGGCTGATGCGCGGGAAGAAGGTGGCGCGCGCGACACCGATGTCGGCCTCGGCGGCGGCCAGCGCGCGCTCGGCCTGGCGCACGTCGGGCCGCTGCAGCAGCACCTCCGACGGCAGCCCCGCCGGCAGCTCGGGCAGCACATGATCGACCAGCGGCCGTGGCGGCGGCAGCTCGGCCGGCAGCGCGGCGCCGACGAGCAGCGCCAGCGCGTTGCGCCGCTGCGCACGCTGGCGTTCCAGCGCCAGCTGGGCGGCGCGCGCCGCGGCGACGAGCGACTCGTTGGCGCGCAGCTCCGGCTCGGCCGCCACACCGCCGTCGAACTTCAGCCGCACCAGCCGCAGCGTGTCCTCGCGCGAGACCCGCACGCGGTCGGTGACGGCGAGCAGCGCGTCGTCGGCACGCAGCGCGAGCTCGGTGTCGGCGACGGCGGCGACCAGGCTCAGCTCGACCGCACGGCGCGCCTCGTCGCTCGCCTGCAGGCGCGCCGCGGCGGCGTCGCCCAGGCTGCGCACGCGGCCGAAGAGGTCGACCTCGTAGCTGGCCAGCGACAGGCCGGCCGAGTAGCGGTCGGACAGGCTGTCGCGCGTAACGCTGGCGCCCACGCCCAGCGTCGGCCATTCGTCGGCGCGCTGAACTCCCAGCACGGCGCGCGCGCGTTCGACGTTGGCGACCGCGACGCGCAGGTCACGGTTGTTCGCCAGCGCCAGCCGCACCAACGCGCGCGTGCGCGCGTCGGACAGGAAACGGTCCCAGGCCAGTGCGGCGGCCGGCGTGTCAGCCGATGCGGCGGCCGCCCCCGCCGCACCCTCGGCGGCTGCTGCGGCGTCCGGGAAGACCTCCGGCACAGGCAGGCCCGCGGGCCGTTCAGGCGGCGGCGCGGTCGCGCAGGCCGCGAGCGTCAGAGCGGCCAGCGCGGCGGACAGCGCGCCCGCCGCCCGCGCGGGCGGCGGCGAGGGCCGGGCGGGCGCGGCCGGGGCTGTGGCCGGCGCGAGCGGGCGAGGCGGGGGCGGCAGTCGTCCCATCTCAGCGATCCTCGCGCGGCGCATGTTCGTTGATGGCCTCGGTCTGGTGGCTGTAGAAGAGCTCTTGGCGCCGGCTCGGCGGGAAGAGCTTGCGCACCAGCACGTAGAACATCGGCACGAAGAACACCGCCAGCAGCGTGCCGCTGATCATGCCGCCGACGACGCCGGTGCCGATGGCGCGCTGGCTGGCCGAGCCGGCGCCGCTGGCCAGGAACAAGGGCATGACGCCGAGCGTGAACGCCATCGAGGTCATCACGATCGGACGGAAACGCAGCCGCGCCGCCTCCAGCGCGGCTTCGAGCGCGCCCTTGCCCTGCGCCTGCAGGTCCTTCGCGAACTCGATGATCAGGATCGCGTTCTTCGCCGACAGCCCGATGATCGTCACCAGCCCGACCTGGAAGTAGACGTCGTTGGACAGCCCGCGCCCGAGGGTTGCCAGCAGCACGCCGAGCACGCCCAGCGGCACGACCAGGATCACCGCGAGCGGGATCGCCCAGCTCTCGTACAGCGCCGCCAGGCACAGGAAGACCGCCAGGATCGCGAACCCGTAAAGGACCAGCGCCTGCGCGCCGGCCAGCTTCTCCTCGCGGCTGATGCCGGTCCACTCGTAGCCGAAGCCGGCCGGCAGCTGCGTCATCAGGCGCTCCATCTCGGCCATCGCGTCGCCGGTGCTGTAGCCGGGCGCGGCGCTGCCGCCGATGCGCATCGCCGGGTAGCCGTTGTAGCGCACCGTCTGCATCGCACCGTTGGCCCAGCGCGTGGTCGCAAAGGCCGCCAGCGGCACCGGCTCGCCGCGTGCGTTCGGCGCCGCCAGGCGCAGCAGATCCTCGGGCCGCATGCGCGCCGGCGCGTCGGCCTGCACGACGACGCGCTGCAGCCGGCCGCGGCTCGGGAAGTCGTTCACGTAGGCCGAGCCGAGCGCGGTCGAGATCGTCGCGTTGATGGCGTCGAAGGACACGCCGAGTGCCGCCGCCGCCTCGCGGTCGATCTCCAGCTGCAGCTGCGGTGCGTCCTCCAGGCCGTCCGGCCGCACCTGCGTCAGCACCTTGCTCTGGCGCGCCAGGCCGAGCAGCTGGTTGCGCGCCGCCACCAGCGCCTCGTGGCCGTGGCCGGCGCGGTCCTGCAGCCGCATGTTGAAGCCCGAGGCCTGCCCCAGCTCGGGGATCGGAGGCGGGCTGAGCGGGAAGATGAAGGCGTCGCGCACGCCCATCAGGCCACCGAAGGCGCGCCCGGCGAGCGCCTGCGCAGACTGGCCTGGGCCGCTGCGCTCGTCCCAGTCCTTCAGCGTCACGAAGGCCAGCGCCGCGTTCTGCCCCTGGCCGGAGAAGCTGAAGCCGAGCACGCCGACCATGCCCTGCACCTCCGGCTGCGCGAGCATGAAGTCCTCCACCTGACGCATGACCGCGCCCGTGCGCTCCTGCGTCGCGCCCGGCGGCAGCTGGATGCTGACGATCAGGTTGCCCTGGTCCTCGGCCGGCAGGAAGGACTGCGGCAGCCGCAGGTAGACCCAGCCGACGACGCCGACGATCACGGCGTAGATGACCATCAGTCGCGCGGCGCGCGGCAGCAGGCGCTGCACGGCGCCGCCATAGCCGGCCGAGGTGCGCGTGAAGAAGCGGTTGAACCAGCCGAAGGGCCCGCGCGTGGCGTGCTCGTGGCCGGGCTCGAGCGGCTTGAGCAGCGTGGCGCACAGCGCCGGCGTCAGCGACAGCGCCATGAAGGCCGAGAAGGCGATCGAGGCCACCATCACGGTGGCGAACTGGCGGTAGATGTTGCCGACCGAACCGGCGAAGAAGGCCAGCGGCACGAACACCGAGATCAGCACCACCGTGATGCCGATGATCGCGCCCTGGATCTGGCCCATCGCCTTGATCGCCGCCTCGCGCGGCGGCAGGTGCTCCTCGCGCATGATGCGCTCGACGTTCTCGACCACGACGATGGCGTCGTCGACGACGATGCCG
>CAZQPN010000395.1:0-1831 GCA_964595215.1 uncultured Rubrivivax sp.
CAGGCGCTGACGATGGTCGCGGACGACCTGCCCTATGTGCCGCTGTACCGGCGCCAGCTGAACTGGGCGATGGCGAGGGCGGTCGATGTCGTGCCGTGGCCGAACGACACGCTGGAGCTGCGCTGGGCGCGCCTGCGCTGAGGTCCGCACGACGACCACCCGGGCCGTTGCCCATCACACGCACCCCCATGAAGCCGCTTGTCGCCGCCCTCGCTGCCCTCACGCTGATCACCACACCGCCGATGGCACGCGCCACCGAGGAACCGAGCTACGAGGTGGTGCAGCGCTTCGACGGCTTCGAGGTGCGGCAGTACGCGCCCTACGTCGTCGCCGAGGTGATCGTGCCCGGGCCGGCCGACGAGGCCGGCAACCAGGGTTTTCGCATCCTGGCCGGCTACATCTTCGGCAACAACAAGGGCGAACGGAAGATCGCGATGACGGCGCCGGTCACGCAGGCGGCCGTGCCACAGAAGATCGCGATGACCGCGCCAGTCACGCAGGCGCGCACCGACGATGGCTACGTCGTGCAGTTCATGATGCCCAGCATGTTCACGCTGGAGACCCTGCCCGAGCCGATCGACCCGCAGGTCCGTCTCAAGGCGGTGCCGGGTGACCGCTTCGCGGTCATCCGCTATTCGGGCACCTGGTCGCAGGCAAACTACCAGGCGCACCTGGACCAGCTGCAGCAGGCCGTGGCGGCCGCCGGTCTGCGCACCACCGGCAGCCCGATCTACTCGCGTTACGACGCGCCCTGGGTGCCCTGGTTCCTGCGTCGCAACGAGATCTGGCTGCGCCTCGGCTGAGGCCGGCCCTGAAGCGGCGTCCGCCCGAGCGTCGGGCGCCCCCGTGCGCCGGCCGGCGTCGTCACGCGAAAGGCGTCGGTGTGGCGGGCCAGCGCGGTCATGGGCAGCCCTTTCTCGGCGCGTAGAACCTGCGCCGGCAGGTGAACTCGTCTTCGTGAATCTCGATGTCCAGCTCCGCGATGCGCGCGTGGAGCCGCTCCTGCACGTCCGACACGGCCTGGTTGCAGACGGCCGGGCCGGACGCGCGACGTCCCCGCCGCATGCTCCGTGGCCACTGCGGGGCCAGCCTCCGCTACCTCCGGCACCACTGCCGCTCGCACGGCACGCCGTCGCCGTTGCCGTCCATCTGCACGCCGGGGCAATGGCGCTGGAAGTACGTCGCCTCCTCGCACGAGGTCATCTGCGAGCAGCGCGTGCGGCCGTCGCAGCGAAAACCCGCGGCCGCGGCCGGCGCCACGCGGGGCGGCGAGGTGGCGGTCGCCGGCCTGTCGCTTCCGGCCGCCGCGGGCGCCACGATGGGGGCGGGCGCGGCCGCGGCAGGCGCCCGCGCCGGCCCGTCGCAGGGACCGTGCCGGCGTCGGAAGTCGGCCGGCCTCTCGGCACCGCTGTCCGCGTGCAGTCCGCGCCGAAGCGATTGCGCCAGGCGCTCCTGGGCGACGTACGGGCCGCGGTCCCACTTGGTGCGCAGGCTCCAGGCGTGACCCTCGGCCACCATGCGCTGGTTCACGTTCAGCCCCTCGACCTCGATCGTCGCCAATGTGCGGCCGTAGCGGTCACGCCCGCGCGAGACGGCCGTCACCCTCTTGTCCATCACGAAGCCGGCCAGCATCTCGCGCGCCGCGGGCCCGCCGGCCTGGCAGCCCTCGGGCGCGTCGATGCCCTGCAGGCGCACCTCCAGCGGTGGCGTGTCGTCGGCGGCGCTGCGCAGCAGCAGGCTGTCGCCATCGATCACGCGCACCACCGTGCCTTCGATGCGCACGTCCCCGACGTTCGGCGCCGCCGCTGCCACGCCCACGCCCACGCCCACG
>CAZQPN010000395.1:1931-3505 GCA_964595215.1 uncultured Rubrivivax sp.
GCCAGCGCCAGCGCCAGCGCCCACGCGAGACCGGCTCCACGTCGCCACCCTTGCGCGTCATGCATTCCACAGGCTCCTTCTCTCGTCATCGTCCACCTCCGACAGCCGACCCCTGCGGCCAGGGCCAGCCACTTGGCCATCCGTGGCGTGCCGGCGTGGTCCACTGGCGTCCACCGCGCGAGCACGCGCGCCGTCGGGCCACCGGCGAGCCCCGCTGGTGCCAGCCGATGCCGGCGGCTCATCGACGGCGCCGGCGCACGGCCGGCAGCGCCGGGGCATCGGACGGGCCGTCCAGCGCCGCCTCGGCCTCGGCCAGCAGGCGCGCCAGGCGGTCGGCCAGTCTCTCGGTGCTGAGCTGCTCGCGCAGCCGCTCGACCATCAACGGCAGGCTGAAGGGGCTGGGGGCGGTCAGTTCCACGAGGTCCAGGGGTGAGGAGGACATCCGGTGCAGGGCCTCGCGCAGGCGGCCGAGCTCGAGCTCTTGCTGCAGCACCTCCTGCTCGGCCTGGCCGAGCAGACGGTTGCCGGCATCGTACTTGCGAAAGACCTCGTAGAAGAGGCTGCTCGACGCCTGCAGCTGCCTCATGCTTTTCGGCGCGCCGGGGTAGCCACTGAAGACCAGTCCCGCCACGCGCGCGATCTCTCGGAAGCGCCGCTGCGCCAGCACGCCGGCGTTCAGGCTGGCCAGCACGTCGTGCATCAGGTCGCCGGCATCGAACAGCCGCCCGTCATGTAGCGGCGCGAGGTCGGGCGGTCGGGCGGCGACGATCTCCAGCCCGTAGTCGTTGACGCTGAGCGAGAAGGTGTTGGGCCCCGAACGCGCCAGCCGCCAGGCCAGCAGCTGCGCCAGGCCGATGTGCACGTTGCGGCCGGCGAACGGGTACAGGAACAGGTGGTCCCCCTCGCGCGATCGGAAGCGCTCGGCCAGCAGCCGCCCGGGCACCGGCAGGCGCGACAGCCGTTGCTGCGCCGCGAGCATCGGTCGCGCGGCCTGCATCTCCGGGTCGTGCCAGCGCCCATCCGTAGCACCGGCCAGCAGCGCCAGCACGCTGTCGGCCATCTCGCTGGACAGCGGCATCTTGCTGCCGGCCCAGCTCGGCACGATGCCCTTGGGCTTGCTGGCCCGCCGCACCAGCGCGGCCATGTCCTGCGTACGCACGTACTCCAGCACGCGGCCGGCGAACACGAAGTGGTCGCCCTTGCCGAGGCGGCCGATGAAGCTCTCCTCGATGGTGCCGATCTTGCCGCCCGAGACCCACTGCACCGTCATCGTCGCGTCGCCCACGATGGTGCCGATCTGTAGCCGGTGGCGCCGTGCGATGCCGCGGTCGGGCACGCGCCAGACGCCGTCGACGCGCCGCACGCGGTGGTACTCGGGGTAGGCGGTCAGGCTGTCGCCGCCGCGCTCGACGAAGGCCAGCGCCCAGTCGAAGGCCGCGCGCGGCAGCGAGGCGTAGGCCGGCGCGCCGCGCACCTCGTCGTACAGCGCATCGGCGTCAAAGCCCCCGCCGAGGGCCACCGTCACCAGGTGCTGCACCAGCACGTCGAGCGGCGCCTCGGGGCTGCTGCGCGCC
>CAZQPN010000396.1:0-3504 GCA_964595215.1 uncultured Rubrivivax sp.
AGGGCCAGCCGATGACCTACAACAAGGACAACCAGGAGGACAAGGAGCCCCTCTTCGATACCGTCGACACGCTGCGCGACACGCTGCGCATCATGGCCGAGATGGCCGGCGGCATCGTCGTCAAGCCCGACGCGATGGAGCGCGCGGCGCTGAAGGGCTACGCGACGGCGACCGACCTGGCGGACTACCTCGTCAAGAAGGGCCTGCCCTTCCGCGACGCGCACGAGGCGGTGGCGCAGGCGGTCAAGGTGGCGCTGGCGCGCGGCGTCGACCTGGCCGAGCTGCCGCTGGACGTGCTGCAGGGCTTCCATCCGGCGATCGACGCCGACGTGGCCGAGGTGCTGACGCTGCGCGGGTCGATGGGCGCGCGGCACGTCGTTGGTGGCACAGCGCCGGAGCAGGTGCGGGTGCAGATCGCGCGCCATCGGGAACGGCTGGCCTGACGCCGGCGGCGAGCGGCCGCCGCGGCGGCGCGCGCAGCGGCGGGCAGGGGCAGGCGTGGTGACAATGACGGACCTTGCCCCGCCCGACGCGCGATGAGCCGCCCGCCCCGCCGCTGGATCGCCCACCTCGACATGGACGCTTTCTACGCGTCGGTCGAGTTGCTGCGCTACCCGGAACTGAAGGGCCGGCCGGTCGTCATCGGCGGCGGGCGCCGGCACGAGCCGCAGACCGGGCCGGACGGCCAGCGCCAATTCACGACACTGCGCGACTACACCGGCCGCGGCGTGGCGACCACCGCGACCTACGCCGCGCGCGCCTTCGGCGTGCACTCGGGCATCGGGCTGATGAAGGCCGCCGCGCTGGCGCCCGACGCCATCCTGCTGCCGACCGACTTCGAGCAGTACCGGCTGTACTCGCGCCGCTTCAAGGCCGCGGTGGCCGAGATCGCGCCGGTCATCGAGGACCGGGGCATCGACGAGATCTACATCGACCTGACCGACGTGCCCGGCGCGCAGGAAGCCGTCGGCCACGATCCGCACGGCGGCGTGCGCGCATTGGCGCAGGACATCCGCAACAACGTTCGCCGCACCACCGGGCTGACCTGCTCGGTCGGGCTGACGCCGAACAAGCTGCTGTCCAAGCTCGCCTCCGAGCTCGACAAGCCCGACGGCCTGACGCTGCTGACCGCCGACGAGCTGCCCACACGCATCTGGCCGCTGCCGGTACGGCGCCTCAACGGCATCGGGCCGAAGGCGGGCGCCAGGCTGGCCTCGCTCGGCATCGAGACCATCGGCGAGCTCGCGGCCCGCGACGCCGCGTGGCTGGTGACCCAGTTCGGACGCAGCTACGGCCACTGGCTGCACGAGGCCGCGCACGGCCGCGACGACCGGCCGATCGCCACGCGCCAGGAGCCGGTGTCGATGAGCCGCGAGACCACCTTCGAGCGCAACCTGCACGCGGTGCGCGACCGCGCGGCGCTCGGCGCACTTCTGACCGACCTCTGCGAGCGCGTCGCGCGCGACCTGCAACGCAAGGGCTACGCCGGGCGCACGATCGGCATCAAGCTGCGCTACGACGATTTCCGCACCGTGACGCGCGACCTGACGCTGCCAAGCCCGACCGCCGAGGCGGCGGCGATCCGGGCCGCCGCCGGACAATGCCTGAAGCGGGTCGACCTGAGCCGTCCGCTTCGGTTGCTGGGGGTGCGCGCGGCGTCGCTGGCGCGTCCTGGCTGACGCCTGCGGACGCCGCCCAACGGGGCCACCCGCCAGACCGGCCGCGCGATCGCCGACACCGTGTTGCGTCGCCGGCCGGGCAGGGACCGTCCGCGGTCGGGCCACGGGTCAGGGAATTCACCCCCATGACACTGCACCAGGGCCCCTCCATACTTACAGTTTGTACATAAATCGTCCTCGCCCCATCCCTCTCCAGGAGCCACGCATGACCCTGACCCGCCGCTGCTTCGCCGCCGCCACGCTGACGCTGGCCGCGTCGCTCAACGCCACCGCCCAGGACAAGCCGGTCGAGCTCAAGCTCGCGCACTGGGTGCCGGCCAACCACCTGCTGGCGCAGACCGGCTTCATCCCCTGGGGCCAGTCGATCGAGAAGGCCTCGGGCGGCAGCATCAAGTTCACCATCTTCCCGGCCCAGCAGCTGGGCAAGGCGGCCGACCACTACGACATGGCGCGCGACGGCATCACGACCGTGGCCTATGTCAACCCCGGCTACCAGGCCGGGCGCTTCCCGATCATCGCCGCCGGCGAGCTGCCCTTCCTGCTCGACAAGCCGGGCCCGGCATCGCAGGCGCTCGACACGTGGTACCGCCAGTACGCCGAGCGCGAGATGAAGGACGTCAAGGTCTGCCTGACGCACCTGCACGTCGGCACGCTGCACAGCAAGCAGGCGATCACCGACCCGGCGCAGATCAAGGGCATGAAGGTGCGCCCGGCCAACGGCACCGTCGCACAGATGGTCAACGTGCTTGGCGGCACCGCGGTGCAGGTCTCGGCGCCGGAGGCGCGCGACGCGCTGTCCAAGGGCGTGGCCGACGCCATCACCTTCCCCTGGAACTCCATCATCTCCTTCGGCATCGACAAGGTCACCACCTTCCACACCGACATGCGGATGTACGCCGCGGTGTTCGTCTGGGCGATGAACAAGCCCTGGTACGAGGCCCTGTCGGCGAACCAGAAGAAGGTCATCGACGACCACTGCAACAACGAGTGGGCGACCAAGGTCGGCGCGGCCTGGGGCGACGCCGAGGACGCCGGCCGCGAGAAGCTGATCGCGATGGGCGGCCACACCATGGTGCCGATGACGCCGGCGCAGATCGACGTCTGGCGCAAGGCCGTGGCCCCGGTCTACGACCAGTGGATCGCCGGTGCCGACAAGGCCGGTATCGATGGCAAGAAGGCGCTCGAGGCCCTGAAGGCCGAGCTGAAGAAGACCGGCGGCGCGTACTGAAGGTGACGATCGGCCGGGCGCCGGCCGAGTCGCGACGGCCTGCCGGCCGCTAGACTGCCGCCCATGAAACGCCTGCTCGCGGCCACCGAAACGGTGGCCGCATTCTTCCTGCTCGTCATCGCGCTGCTGACCGCGGGCAACGTCGCGCTGCGCGACCTGCTCGCGGTCCAGATCCCGGACTGGTTCGACGGCTCCAAGCTGCTGATGGGCATCGCGCTGTTCTGGGGCATCGCGGTGACCACGTACCACGCCGGCCACATCTGCGTGGACATCGTCTGGGAGCACCTGAAACCACGCGGCCGCCGCGCGCTGGACCTGCTGGCCGGCATCGTCACGCTGGCCTTCCTCGCGCCGATGGCCTGGATGGTCTGGTCCAAGGTGCTGGCCAGCGGTACCCAGACGACGAGCGACCTGCGCCTGCCGCTGGTGTGGTTCACCTCGATCGCCGCCGCCGGCGCGGTGGCGGCGGCGGTGCTGGCGCTGGCGCGCGTGGTCGAGCTGGTGCGCGGCAGGCACGCCGACGGCGACAAGACGGAGGCCGGCGATGGACCGTGACCTCGTCGCGCTGCTCGGCTTCGTCGGCATGTTCGCGCTGAT
>CAZQPN010000397.1:0-3498 GCA_964595215.1 uncultured Rubrivivax sp.
CCGGCGCCGGCGCGGGTCGGCCGGCGCGTGCCTGCCGCCGGCGGTGGCGTCGGTGCGGGGAGGGCGTGGCGACATGCGGTGCGGAGGCTGGCACGGGCCGCGGCGGTCGGTCCGCGCCGGCGTGCGCGGTGGCGTCAGCGCACCCAGGTGTTGAGCTGGATGATGGGCAGCAGCACCGCCAGAACGATCAGCAGCACGACGACGCCCATCGCGACGACCAGCAGCGGCTCGAGGATGGTGGCCAGCGCCATCGCACGACGCTGCACCTCGGCCGACAGCTGTGCCGCGGCGCGCTGCAGCATCGCCGGCAGCTCGCCAGTCTGCTCGCCGAGGCGGGCGAACATGGACAGCAGCCCGGGGAAGCGCTTCTTCGACGCCAGCGCCGACGCCAGCGGCGCGCCCTCGCGCACCTGCACGAGTGCGTCCAGCGCGTCGGCGCGCATCGCGCGGTTGCCCAGCGTCTCGGCGGCCGCCTGCAGTGCCTTCAGGATCGGAACGCCGGCGCCGGCGAGCATCGCCAGCGTGCCGCCGAAGCGCGCCGCGTTGTAGCCGCGCGCCAGCCGGCCGACCAGCGGCAGCCGCAGCACGAAGGCGTCGCTGCGCTCGCGAAAGGCGTCGCCGCGGCGCATCACGACGAACGACCCGACGCCGGCCGCCACCACGAGCACGACCGCCCAGCCCCATTGGCGAACGAAGGCGCTGACGCCCATCATGGCCACCGTCAGCCACGGCAGCGCGCGCTTGGAGCTGGTGAACACGCCGGCCACCTGCGGCACGACGTAGGTGACGAGGAAGATCACGATGACCACCGCGATGACCGAGACGATCGCCGGGTAGAGCATGGCGCCGAGCACCTTGGCGCGCAGCGCGTGGCGCTCCTCGAGGTCGTCGGCGAGCTTCTCGAGCACCGGGCCGAGCGCGCCGCTGGCCTCGCCTGCGGCGACGACGGCGCGGTAGACGTCGTCGAACTCGCGCGGCGCGGCACCGAGCGCGCGCGCAAAGGCGCTGCCGGCGTTGACCTCGGCGCGCAGGTGGGCGACGAGCTCGCGCTGGCGCTCGTTCTCGGCCTCGTCGGCGAGCGCCGTCAGCGCGCGTTCCAGCGGCAGGCCGGAGGCCACCAGGCCGGCCAGCTGGCGCGTCCATACAGCCAGCGTCGTCGGCCCGAAGACGCGCCGCGTGAAGCGCTGCGCCGCCGCCCCGCCGGCAGCGGACACCGGCGCGACGTCCAGCGGCACCAGCCCGCGGCCGCGCAGCTGCGATCGCGCCGCCTTGGCGTTGTCGGCCTCGACCAGGCCGCCCGCAGCCTTGCCGTCGGCGTCGATCGCCTCGTATCGGTAGGCGGGCAAGGCTTACTCTCGCGTGACGCGCAGCACTTCCTCGGCCGAGGTCGTGCCGTCGTCCACGAGGCGCTGGCCGTCTTCGCGCATCGAGCGCAGGCCTGCGGCCTCGGCAGCGACGAAGAGCTGGCTCTCGGCGGCCCGGTTGTGGATCAGCGAGCGCAGCTTGTCGTCGGCCACCATCAGTTCGTAGACCCCGGTGCGGCCCTTGTAGCCGGTCATGCCGCACTGCGTGCAGCCCACGGGGTGCCAGCGGCCGCGGTCGTCGGCGCGCTTGCAGTGCGGGCACAGCTTGCGCACCAGGCGCTGCGCCAGCACGCCGAGCAGGCTGCTCGACAGCAGGTAGGGCTCGACGCCCATGTCGATCAGACGCGTGACGCTGCTGACCGCGTCGTTGGTGTGCACGGTGGCCAGCACCAGGTGGCCGGTCAGGGACGCCTGGATCGCGATCTGCGCGGTCTCGAAGTCGCGGATCTCGCCGATCATGATGACGTCCGGATCCTGGCGCAGGATGGCGCGCAGCGCCTTCGCGAAGGTCAGGTCGATCTTCGGGTTGACCTGGGTCTGGCCGATGCCGGGCAGCTCGTACTCGATCGGATCCTCGACCGTCAGCACGTTGGTCGTGCCGGTGTCGATGCGCCCGAGCGAGGCGTACAGCGTCGTCGTCTTGCCGCTGCCGGTGGGCCCGGTGACGAGCACGATGCCGTGCGGCTGGCGCACCAGCGTCGAGAAGGCCTGCAGCACGTCGCCGCTCATGCCCAGGCCCTCGAGCGTGAACTTGCTCTCGGTCTTGTCGAGCAGGCGCAGGACCGCGCGCTCGCCGTGCGCGCTCGGCAGCGTCGAGACGCGCACGTCGATCGCACGGCCGCCGATGCGCAGGCTGATACGGCCGTCCTGCGGCAGCCGCTTCTCGGCGATGTCGAGCTCGGCCATGATCTTCAGGCGCGAGATCAGCGCCGCGTGCAGCGCGCGATTCGGCTGCACCACCTCGCGCAGCGTGCCGTCGACGCGGAAGCGCACGCTCGAGCTGCGCTCGTAGGGCTCGATGTGGATGTCGCTCGCGCCGTCCTTGGCCGCCTGCGTCAGCAGCGCGTTGAGCATGCGGATGATGGGGGCGTCGTTGGCCGCCTCGAGCAGGTCCTCGACCGCCGGCAGGTCCTGCATCATGCGGCTCAAGTCGACGCCCGACTCCACCTCGCCGATGACGGCCGCGGCGCTGCTCTCGCCGCCGGCGTAGGCCGCCGCGATGCGGCCGGCCAGCGTGGACGCGGCCTCGTGCTCGTAGCGCGCGACGTCGAACAGCCGCGTCACCTCGGCCAGCGCGTGCGCCGGCGTCGTCTCGGCGGCCCACACCACACGCTCGCGGCCGTCGTCCTCCAGCAGCAGGGTGTTCGCCTTCGCGAACGGGTAGGGCAGGGGGTGGCGTGAGCCCATGGTCTCGGGTCCGTGGCGACGGTTCAGGGTTCGCGGCCGCCCGGGGCCATGAAGGGCGAGTTGTCGGGCAGCGGCGGCGGTGCCGGCTTGCGCGGCGGCAGCGGCAGCTCGGGCAGCACCGGCGCGCCCTCGATCGGCAGCACCGGGTTGGGTGCCGGCTGCTGTGCCTGCTGTTGGGTGCGCAGCTGCTCGTAGCGGTCCGCCGTCAGCTGGTCCGACGCGTTCTGGTCGCGCATGACCACCGGGCGCAGGAAGACCATCAGGTTGGTGCGCCGCTTCTCGCGGCTCTCGCTGCGGAACAGCGCGCCGACGTAGGGGATGTCGCCCAGCAGCGGCACCTTGGACTTGCTCTCGATGAAGCGGTCCTCGATCAGGCCGCCGAGGACGATGATCTGGCCGTCGTCGACGACGACGGTGGACTCGATCGAGCGCTTGGTGGTCGACGGCCCGGCGTTGCTGGTGCCGACGGCCGCCGTCTCCTTCACGCTCGACTGCTCCTGGTAGATCGTCATGCGCACGGTGCCGTTCTCGCCGATCTGCGGCTTGATGCGCAGCGTGATGCCGACGTCCTTGCGCTCGATGGTCTGGAACGGGCTGGTCGTCGCGGTGCCGGTGTTGGTGAACTGGCCGGTGATGAAGGGCACGTTCTCGCCGACGACGATCTTGGCCTCCTCGTTGTCGAGCGTGATCAGGTTCGGCGTGCTGACGATGTTGGTCGTCGTCTGGC
>CAZQPN010000398.1:0-3483 GCA_964595215.1 uncultured Rubrivivax sp.
GATGTCGGCCGAGCCGCGCTTGATGAACTCCTGGATCTCGTTGGTGACGTGCGGGATGACCTGCACGGTCTTGCCGAGGTAGTCGCCGCGGCGCTCCTTCTCGAGCACGCTCTTGTAGATCTGGCCGGCGGTGAAGTTGTTCGCGCGCTTCATGCGCGTGCTGATGAAGCGCTCGTAGTGGCCCAGGTCGAGATCGGTCTCGGCACCGTCGTCGGTGACGAAGACCTCACCGTGTTGGAACGGGCTCATGGTGCCCGGGTCCACATTGAGGTAGGGGTCCAGCTTCATCAGCGTGACCTTCAGGCCACGCGACTCGAGGATGGCCGCCAGCGACGCCGATGCAATGCCCTTGCCGAGCGAGGACACCACGCCGCCGGTGACGAAGACGTACTTGGTCATGAAAGCGATGACGCACCGGCGGGGCCGGCAGATGAAGCCACGCAGGCGCCCGGATGGGAAAGCCCGATTATAGGGGCCGCCCTCGGCGTCAGGCCGAGCGCCTGGCCAGCAGCGCGCGCGCCGCGCGCGAGCCGCTCGGTCGGCCGAGCTCGGCGCTGATCCAGGCCCCGCAATCGACCAGCGCGTCGAGGTCGATGCCGGTGTGCAGGCCCAGCCCGTGCAGCAGGTAGACCAGATCCTCGGTGGCGACGTTGCCGGTCGCGCCCCTGGCGTAGGGGCAGCCCCCCAGCCCGGCCACCGAGCTGTCGAAGCTGCGCAGCCCGAAGACGACGCTGGCGTGCACGTTGGCCACCGCCATGCCGTAGGTGTCGTGATAGTGGCCGGCGAGCCGGTCGACCGGCACGCGCGCGACCGTGGCCTCCAGCAGCGCAAGCACCGAGCCGGGCGTTCCGGCGCCGATGGTGTCGCCGAGCGAGACCTCGTAGGCACCGAGGGCGTGAAGGTCGGCCGCGACCGCCGCCGCCTGTTCCGGCGCCACTGCGCCCTCGTAGGGGCAGGCGACGACGCAGGACACATAACCGCGCACGCGCACGCCACGTGCCTTGGCGGCCTCGAACACCGGCGCGAAGCGCGCCAGCGACTCGGCGATCGAGCAATTGATGTTGCGCTGCGAGAAGCTCTCGCTGGCGGCGGCGAACACCGCCACCTCGCGCGCGCCGGCGGTGACGGCCGCTTCGAAGCCCTTCATGTTCGGCACCAGCACGGGGAAGTTCGGCGCGGCCGCGCCGGGCAGCGCGGCCAGCCCGCCCATCACCTCGACGTGGTCGGCCATCTGCGGGACCCACTTCGGCGAGACGAAGGCCGTGGCCTCGATGTCGCGCAGGCCGGCGGCGGCGAGCCGGCGGATCAGTTCGAGCTTGGTCGTCGTGGCGACGGGCTGCTTCTCGTTCTGCAGTCCGTCGCGCGGGCCGACTTCGACGATGCGGACGTGCTCGCTCATGCGGCGGTCTCCTCGGCCATCGCGGCCAGTTCTTCGAGCGCTGCCGCGGCCGTCGCCGCCGGGTGCTCCATCGGGAAGAGATGCGTGCCTTCCTGCCAGCGCAGCCTGCCGCGCGTGACGGCCTTGGTCAATGCCAGGCCGACCTGCCGCACCTCGGCCGACTGCGTGCCGCCGATGAAGCGCACCGGGCAGGCCGGCGGGTGGCGGTGCAGCAGGCGGTCGAAGTGGTGCGGCAGCGTGTCGTAGATGCGCGTCTCGACGTCACGCCGGAAGGCCAGCCGAACGCCGCCGTCAGGCGCCGGCTCGGTGCCGGCGGCGATGTAGTCAGCCAGCATGCCCTCGGCCCAGCGCGCGAACGCCGGCTTGGCGGCAAAGTGGCGTATCGCGTCGGCCGCGGACGGCCAGTGCTCGCGCCGGGTCTTCGAGACCTTGCCGGGCGAGACGCGTCCGATCAGCCCGGTGGCCTTCATCACCTGGATGCTGTGCGCGCGCCAGCCGCTGAGCAAGGGCGAGTCCAGCAGCAGCACGCCCGTGACGGTCGCGGGCCGGTGGCAAGCCGCCAACAGTGCCAGGTAGCCGCCCAGAGAGTGGCCGACCAGCGCCACCGGCCGGTCGGCGGCGTGGATGCGCACGAAGTCCAGCAACTCGTCGCGCAGGTGCGGCCAGTTGCTCGTCACCGGGTAACGGCCGTCGTGGCCGAACTTCTCCGGCGCCAGCACGTGCCAGCCAGCGTCACGCCAGCGGGTGAACAGCTGACGGTAAGTGCCGGCCGGAAAGCCGTTGGCGTGGCAGAAGACGAGGATGCCGCGGTCGCTCAAACGATCTTCTCGCCTGCGTTGTGCACCTTTCGCATCGGGCCGAAGCGTTCGCTGTCGACCAGCAGAGGATGCTCCGGCTCGTGGTCGCCCAGCGGATCGTCGATGCTGAGGAAGACCTCGCGCAGGCGCTGGCCCCAGGTGTCGTGGATCATCCTGAAGTAGGGGTTGTGCTCGTCGATGCAGACGTGCTCGTCGCTCTTGAACTGGCCTTCGCGGTAGACCAGCAGGTCCAGCGGCAGGCCGACCGAGATGTTGGACTTCAGCGTCGAGTCCATCGACACGAGCGCGCACTTGGCGGCCGTGTTCAGCCGTGTCTTGGGCGTGATCATGCGGTCCAGCACCGGCTTGCCGTACTTGCTCTCGCCGATCTGGAAGTAGCAGGTCTCGCGCGTGGCCTCGATGAAGTTCCCGGCCGAGTAGACCTGGAACATCCGCATCGCCTCGCCGGCGATCTGTCCGCCGAAGATCATCGAGACGTTGAAGTCGACGCCGGCGTGCTTCAGCGACGCACCGTCCTGCTCGTAGACCCGGCGCACGGCGGCGCCGAGCACGCGCGTGGCATCGAACATCGACGGCGCGTTCCAGATCGTCAGCGGCTCCTCGTGCACGCCGCGGTCGAGCTTCTCGACCTGCAGCATCTCGCGCACGCTCTGGCTGATGCTGAGGTTGCCGGCCGACAGCAGCACCATGAAGCGGTCGCCCTGGCCCTCGTAGATCATCATCTTGCGGAAGGTGCTGATCTGGTCCAGCCCGGCGTTGGTGCGCGAGTCGGACAGGAACACGAGGCCGGCATCGAGCTTGATGCCCACGCAATACGTCACGGGGATTCCTTCCGCAGGGATTTCAGGCGGTACAGCGCGTCCAGCGCCTCGCGCGGCGAGAGCGTATCAGGCTCTAGCGCGTCCAGCGCCGCCTCGGACGCGGACGGACCGGCCACCGCAGGCGGGGCTGGCGGCGCGGCGAACAGGTCGACCTGCGCCTCGCTCGCGCGCGACGCCGCCTCGAGTGCCTCCAGCGCCGAACGCGCCTGCCGCACGACGATTCCCGGCATGCCCGCCAGCCGGGCCACCTGCACGCCGTAGCTGCGGCTCGCCGGCCCGGGCTCGATCTGGTGCAGGAAGACGATCTGTTCGCCGGCCTCCACCGCGCCGACGTGCACGTTGAGCGCGCCGGCGTGCCGTTCCGGGAAGGCGGTGAGTTCGAAGTAGTGCGTCGCGAACAGCGTGAAGGCCTTGTTGCGGTCGTGCAGGTGGCTGGCGATGGCGC
>CAZQPN010000399.1:0-3478 GCA_964595215.1 uncultured Rubrivivax sp.
ATGGGGAGCGCCCGGCTTGGGGCGGCCCGGCGCCGGGCGGACCCCCAAGACGCATGAGGCGTCGCCCCCCCGAGGGGGAGCGCCCGGCTTGGGGCGGCCCGGCGCCGGGCGGGCCCGCGCCGGGGGAGCCCGGCCATGCTGAGGCGCCTGGCGCTGCGCGACGTCGTCATCGTGGCCGAGCTCGAGCTTGAGTTCGGGCCCGGGTTCTCGGTCCTCACCGGTGAAACCGGGGCCGGCAAGTCGATCCTGATCGACGCGCTGCAGCTCGCCCTGGGCGCACGTGCCGACGCCGCACTGGTGCGCGAGGGCACCGCGCGCGCCGAGGTCAGCGCCGAGTTCGACTGCCCCGCCGCGCTGCAGCCCTGGCTGGAAGAAGCCGGGTTCGCGCCCGCCGATCCGTCCGATGCCGGCCGGCTGCTGCTGCGCCGCAGTGTCGACGCCCAGGGCAGGAGCCGGGCCTGGATCAACGGCAGTGTCGCCACCGTCGCGCAGCTGCGCGAGGCGGCCGACGCGCTGCTCGACATCCACGGCCAGCACGCCTGGCAGAGCCTGACGCGTCCCGCCGCCGTGCGCGCGCTGCTCGATGCCGAGGCCGGCGTCGACACCGTGGCGCTGGACGCCGCGTGGGCGCAGTGGCGCGCGCGGTTGGCGGCGCTGGAGGACGCGCTGAACCAGCGCGACAACCTGTCGCGCGAGCGCGAGCGCCTCGCCTGGCAGATCGGCGAGCTCGAGCGCCTAGCCCCCGGCGACGACGAATGGGAGACGCTCGAGTCCGAGCATCAGCGGCTGGCCCACGGGCAGGCGCTGATCGACGCCGCACGCGGCGCACTGGACGCGCTCAGTGACGGCGAGCCGGCCGCCGGCACGCTGACGGCGCGTGCGCTCGACGCCGTCGACGAGGTGCTGCGCTACGACGCCGGCCTGGCGCCGGTGGCCGAGGTGCTGCGCAGCGCGCAGGCCCAGCTGGACGACGCCGCGCACACGCTGGCCGCCTACCTCGCCCGGCTCGAGCCCGACCCGGCACGCCTGGCCGAGCTCGACCAGCGGCTGGCCGCGTGGATGGCGCTGGCGCGGCGCTTCCGGCGCAGCCCGGCCGAGCTGCCGTCGCTGCTGGCCGGCTGGCGTGCCGAGCTCGGCGCGCTCGACGCCGCAGCCGACGTCGCCGCGCGGGAGCGGACCACCGCCGCCGCCGAGGCCGCCTGGCGGGCCGAGGCGCGCCAGGCCTCCAAGCGCCGGCAGCGCACGGCGCCGCAGCTGGCCGCCGCCGTCAGCGCGGCAATGCAGCAGCTCGGCATGGACGGCGGGCGTTTCGAGGTCGCGCTGGTCGCGCAGGACGCGCCGCAGGCCTTCGGGCTGGAAGGCGTCGAGCTGCGCGTGGCCGGCCACGCCGGCAGCACGCCGCGTCCGCTGGCCAAGGTGGCCTCGGGCGGCGAGCTGTCGCGCCTGGCACTGGCGATCGCGGTGACGACGGCGGCCAAGGCCGGCGCGGCCGCGCCGGCCACGCTGATCTTCGACGAGATCGACGCCGGCGTCGGCGGCAGCGTCGCCGACCAGGTCGGCCGGTTGATGAAGCGCCTGGGCACGCACACGCAGGTGCTGGCCGTGACGCATCTGGCCCAGGTCGCCGCCTGTGCCGACCACCACTTCGTCGTGCGCAAGGCGCTGCACGGCGGGCGCACACTCAGCGAGGTGCATCCGGTGCGCGACGAGGCGCGCGTCGCCGAGGTCGCGCGCATGCTGGGCGGCGAGCGCCTGGCCAGCGACACCAGCCGGGCCCACGCCGAGGCCATGCTGTCCGGCGCGCGCGGGGCCCTGTCGTGAACGGCCAGACGGCGGCCCCCACGGCACGCCCCGCGGCCGGCGCCGCGCCGGTGGCCGCGCCCGCTGCGCCGTCGACCGACGTCGTGCTGCTCACCGGCATTTCCGGGTCGGGCAAGTCGGTCGCGCTGCACGCGCTGGAGGACGCCGGCTACTTCTGCGTCGACAACCTGCCGCCGGAGCTGCTGCGCGAGTTCATCCGCCTGGAGCACGCGCGCATGACGCCGCGCGTCGCGGTCGCGGTGGACGTCCGCTCCGCCGGGTCGCTGCCGCGGCTGCTGCCGCTGGTGCACGAGTTGCGCGACGGTGGTCAGCCGGTGCGCATGCTGTTCCTCGACGCCAGCACCGACGCCCTGGTGCGGCGTTTCTCCGAGACGCGCCGGCCGCACCCGCTGACGGCCGCGAACGTGCACGGCGAGCTGTCGCGTGCGCTGATCGAGGCGATCGAGATCGAGCGCGAGCTGCTGGCCGAGGTGCGCGAGGCGGCGACGGTGATCGACACCAGCCAGTTGCGGCCGGCCCAGCTCGGCCGCTGGGTGCGCGACCTCGTCGGCGTCGCCGGCTCGGCGCTGACGCTGGTGTTCGAGTCCTTCGCCTTCAAGCGCGGGGTGCCGCTGGACGCCGACTACGTGTTCGACCTGCGCGTGCTGCCCAATCCGTTCTACATCCGCGAGCTGCGCCCGCTCGACGGGCGAGACGAGCCGGTGGCGCAGTATCTGCGGGCGCAGCCCGAGGTCGGCCAGATGCTCGAGCAGATCGAGGCCTTCCTGCACCACTGGCTGCCTTCGTTGAAGGCCACGCAGCGCAGCTACCTGACGATCGGCCTGGGCTGCACCGGTGGCCAGCACCGGTCGGTCTTCGTCGCCGAGACGCTCGGCCGGCGCTTTGCCGACGCTGCGCGCACGCTGGTGCGGCACCGCGAGCTCGACGATGGCCGCTGAGCCGGACTGGGCGGCGCTGCCGCTGTTTCCGCTGCGCGCCGTGCTCTTCCCGGGCGGCCCGCTCGGGCTGAAGGTGTTCGAGGCGCGCTACCTCGATCTCGCCGGCAGCTGCCTGCGCCAGGGCACACCCTTCGGCGTCGTCTGCCTCGGCGAGGGCAGCGAGACCGGCTCGCAGGCGGTGCGCGTCGAGACCATCGGCACGCTCGCGCACATCCTGGAGGTCGACAGCGAGCAGGCCGGCATCCTGCAGCTGCGCTGCCAGGGTGGCCAGCGCTTCCGCCTCACCGACGCGCCGTCGCAGCAACCGGGCGGACTGTGGAGGGCGCCCGCCGAGCCCATCGACGACGACCCGGTCGCGCCGCCGGCCCCGGCCATGCAGGCGACGGTGACCGCGCTGGCGCAGGCGATCGAGTCGCTGAAGGCGCAGGACGCGCTGCCCTTCCCCGAACCTTTCCGCCTCCACGATGCAGGCTGGGTCGCGAACCGCTGGTGCGAACTGCTGCCGGTGTCGCTGGCCGCCAAGCAGAAGCTGATGGCGCTCGAGGACCCGGCTTTGCGGCTGCAGCTGGTCGACGAGTACCTGCGTGGCAAGCGCGTCGTGAGCGGCTGAGGCTGGCGCGCTCAGCCCGCTCCGGCCACGATCAGCTTGCGCACCGGCGCCGCCAGGCCGAGGTCGAGCGCCGCCTCGCGGGTCACCCAGCGGCCGGCCGGCAGCGCCG
>CAZQPN010000400.1:0-3478 GCA_964595215.1 uncultured Rubrivivax sp.
CCAGGATGCAGGCCTGCTCGTTGAAGTTCTGCACCGCGATCGAGCGCCCGGCGCCCATCAGGTTGTGCCCGCGGTGCTGCAGCAGTGCGTTCATCGGCACCACCAGGAAGCCGCCGAGCGCGCC
This sequence comes from uncultured Rubrivivax sp., assembly GCA_964595215.1. GTDB lineage: Bacteria > Pseudomonadota > Gammaproteobacteria > Burkholderiales > Burkholderiaceae_C > Rubrivivax. The sequence goes on from CAZQPN010000400.1 coordinate 125, forward strand.
CAGCAGCATCAGGAAGGGCGCGGCGACCCAGACGTCGCGGATCACGATCATCGCGATCACCAGCACGCCCATGCCGGTGCCCAGCGGGATGACCGCCGTGGCGCGGTCCAGCCGCATCACGAAGGCCGCCACCACCGCCCCCAGCGCCGTGCCCACGGCCACCACGCCGACGAGTGCCGAAGCCTGCGTCGTGCCGTAGCCGAGCGCGGCGGCGGCCCAGGCCAGCACGATGTAGCGCAGGTTGCCGGCCACGCCCCAGAACAGCGTCGTCGTCGCCAGCGAGATCTGGCCCAGCTTGTCGCGCCACAGCCGGCTGTTGCACTGCACGAACTCGACCACGAGCTCGACGACATGGCCCTTCATCGGCCGCAGCGGCGCGCTGGTCCGCGGGATCTTCAGGTTGACCACCGCGGCCAGCACGTACAGCAGCACGATGGAAGCGATGGCCGCCTCGGCCGGGCCGCGCACACCGAGGTCCACCCCCGGCACGTCCAGCGCCAGCAGCCAGGGCGCCACGTGCGGCCCGACGAGTTGGCCACCGAGCACCACGCCCAGGATGATGGAGGCGATCGTCAAGCCCTCGATCCATCCGTTGGCCTTGACCAGCTGCGACGGCGGCAGCAGCTCGGTCAGGATGCCGTACTTGGCCGGCGAGTAGGCCGCCGCACCGAGGCCGACCACGGCGTAGGCCAGCAGTGGGTGCAGCCCGCCCAGCATCAGGCCGCAACCCACCACCTTGATGGCGTTGGAGAAGAACATCACGCGGCCCTTCGGCAGCGCGTCGGCGAAGGCCCCGACGAAGGGCGCGAGCACGACGTAGAAGAGCGCGAACATCGGCACCAGCGCGGCGCGCTGCCATTCAGGCGCGCCCGCCCCGTGCAGCAGCGCGACCGCGGCGACGAACAGCGCGTTGTCGGCCAGCGAGCTGAAGAACTGCGCCGACATGATGGTGGCAAAGCCCTTTTTCATGCGGTCTGGCGCAGCATCTTTGGGCCGGCGCGGCAGGAAGTCCGCGCCGCCTCGTCTCCTTGGAAAGGCCGGCGGTTATAGCACGCAGGCTTGGGCACAATCGCCCTCGCGGGTGTCGCCGCCACCGCCGTCGACCCCGCCCGGCCATGCCCCGCCCCATCGAAGCCCTCGTCCACACCGACGCCCTGGCGCACAACCTGGCGCGGACGCGCCAGGCCGCACCGGACGCCCGCGTCTGGGCGGTGGTCAAGGCGCGCGCTTACGGGAACGGCATCGAGCGCGCCTTCGCCGGCCTGCGCGCGGCCGACGGCTTCGCGCTGCTCGACATCGCCGAGGCCGCGGCGCTGCGCGCGCTCGACTGGCGCGGCCCCATCCTGCTGCTGGAGGGCTGCTTCGAGCCGCGCGACCTCGAAGCCTGCTCGCGCCTGCAGTTGTGGCACGTCGTGCACTGTGCCGAGCAGATCGACTGGCTGGCGGTGCACAAGACCCAGCACCCGCAGCGCGTCTTCCTGAAGATGAACAGCGGCATGAACCGGCTGGGCTTCGCCCCCGAGGCCTACCGCAGCGCCTGGGCGCGCCTGGAGGCCCTGCCGCAGGTGGGCGAGATCTCGTTGATGACGCACTTCTCGGACGCCGATGGCGGGCGCGGCATCGCGCACCAGGTCGCAGTCTTCGAGACCGCCACGCGCGACCTGCCGGGCGAGCGCAGCCTGGCCAACAGCGCCGCGACACTGCGCCACGCGGCGGCCGCCGGCGTGACCGCCGACTGGGTGCGCGCCGGCATCATGGTCTACGGCAGCGCGCCCGACTTTCCGGCGCACGACATCGCGCACTGGGGCCTGCGGCCGACGATGACGCTGCGCACGCGGCTGATCGCCACCCAGACGCTGCGGCCAGGCGACACGGTCGGCTACGGCAGCAGCTTCCGCGCCGAGACGGCGATGCGCATCGGCATCGCCGCGGCCGGCTACGCCGACGGCGTGCCGCGTCATTGCGGCAGTGGCACGCCGGTGCTGGTGGACGGACGGCGCAGCGGCACCGTCGGGCGTGTCTCGATGGACATGATCGCGGTCGACCTGACGACACTGCCCGGCGCCGGCATCGGCAGCGAGGTCACGCTGTGGGGCGAAGGCCCGCACGGCAGCCGGCTGCCGATCGACGAGGTGGCCGCCGCCGCCGGCACCATCGGCTACGAACTGATGTGCGCGCTGGCCGCGCGCGTGCCGGTGCGCGCCATCGGCGGCGTGGACGGCGCCGGATGAGACCTCGACCGCAGATCGATCCGGCCGAGGTCGAGTTCAGTGCCGTGCGGGCGCAGGGCGCGGGCGGGCAGAACGTCAACAAGGTCTCGAGCGCGGCCCACCTGCGTTTCGACGTGCGCGCCTCTTCGCTGCCCGACGACGTCAAGCAGCGCCTGCTGGCGACCGGCGACCAGCGCCTGACCACCGACGGCGTGCTGGTCATCAAGGCGCAGGAGCACCGCAGCCTGCCGATGAACCGCGCCGCCGCGCTGGCGCGGCTGCAGGCGCTGGTGGACGCGGTGGCCGAGCCGCCGCGGCCGCGCCGGCCGACGCGGCCGACGCTCGGGTCGAAGCGTCGGCGGCTGGAGGGCAAGGCGGTGCGCAGCCAGGTCAAGTCGCTGCGCGGCAAGGTGCGCGGCGAGCCGTAGACTCGTCCGCCATGGCCAAGGAAAAGTCCGTCTACACCTGCAGCGAGTGCGGCGGCAGCACGCCCAAGTGGCTGGGCCAGTGCCCGCACTGCAAGGCCTGGAACACACTCGTCGAGGGCGTCGCCGAGGCGCCGTCCAGGCACCGCTTCCAGGCCCTGGTGAAGGCGCAGCCGGTGGCCACGCTGTCCGAGATCGAGGCCGCCGAGGTCGATCGCACGCCGACCGGCCAGGGGGAGCTCGACCGCGTGCTCGGCGGCGGGCTGGTCGCCGGCGGCGTGGTGCTGATCGGGGGCGACCCCGGCATCGGCAAGAGCACGCTGCTGCTGCAGGCGCTGGACGCCCTGTCGCGCCAGGTGCGCACGCTGTACGTGACGGGCGAGGAGAGCGGCGCCCAGGTCGCGCTGCGCGCGCGCCGACTCGGGCTGGACGGCTCGGCGGTGCGCGTGCTGGCCGAGATCCAGCTCGAGAAGATCAGCGCCGCGATCGAGGCCGAGCAGCCGGCGGTGTGCGTCGTCGACTCGATCCAGACGCTGTACTCCGAGCAGCTCACCTCCGCGCCCGGCTCGGTGGCGCAGGTGCGCGAGTGCGCGGCGCAGCTCACACGCCTGGCCAAGGCGACTGGCGTGACCATCGTGCTGGTGGGCCACGTCACCAAGGAGGGCGCGATCGCCGGTCCGCGCGTGCTCGAGCACATCGTCGACACGGTGCTGTACTTC
>CAZQPN010000401.1:0-3474 GCA_964595215.1 uncultured Rubrivivax sp.
TCGAACAACGAGAAGGAGCTGCCGGACGCCTTCCTGCGCCGCTGCTTCTTCCACTACATCAAGTTCCCCGAGGCCGAGACGATGCAGCGCATCGTCGATGTGCACTTCCCGGGCCTGAAGAAGGAGCTGCTGGCCGCGGCACTGAAGACCTTCTACGACGTGCGCGGACTGCCCGGGCTCAAGAAGAAGCCAAGCACCAGCGAGCTGCTCGACTGGCTCAAGCTGCTGGTGGCCGAGGACATCCCGCTCGAGGCGCTGCAGAGCAAGGACGACAAGGTGGCCGTGCCGCCGCTGGTGGGCGCGCTGCTCAAGAACGAGCAGGACGTGACACTGTTCGAGAAGCTCGTCTTCATGCAGCGGCATCACCGCTGAGCGGCTGCTCGGCCACCCCTCCCAGCAACCGACCCTTGCCACCGGACGTCCGCCCGTGACACCCTGGCCGGACGAGATTGCGCTGCGCGGCCGGCACGGCAGCCTGGTGCCGCTGCAGCGTGCCCACGCCGTGGCGCTCGCCGAGGCGGTGCGCGACGGCGGTCTCTGGCGCCTGTGGTACACCGCCATCCCGTCGCCCGAGGGCATGGCCGCCGAGATCGAGCGCCGGCTCGCGCTGCGCGAGGCCGGCAGCATGCTGCCCTTCGCCGTCCTCGGCGCCACCGGCACACCGGTCGGCATGACGACCTACATGCACATCGACGCCGTGCACCGGCGCGTCGAGATCGGCAGCACCTGGGTGGCCGCTCGCGTGCAGCGGACGCCTCTGAACACAGAGTGCAAGCGCATGCTGCTGGCGCACGCGATCGACGCGCTGGACTGCATCGCGGTCGAGTTCAGCACCCACCGCCTCAACACCCAGAGCCGGCGCGCGATCGAGCGCCTGGGCGCGCAGCTCGACGGCATCCTGCGCAGCCACCAGCGCGCCGCCGACGGCACGCTGCGCGACACCGCCGTCTACAGCATCACCGCCGCCGAGTGGCCGACCGTGCGCAGCCACCTCGACTTCCATCTCTCCCGACCCTGCTGACTCCATGCCCGACAAGAAGCCCCTGACCGTCGACGACCTCTGGAAAATGGCGCGCATCGGCGCGCCCAGCCTGTCGCCCGACGGCGCGCAAGCGGTGGCTGCCGTCACCCGCTACTCGATGGACGACAACAAGGCCGACAGCGCGCTGTGGCTGCTGTCCACGCTGGGCGGCAAGCCGCGTGCGCTGACCCACTGCGGCGAAAAGGACGGCCAGCCGCGCTGGAGCCCGCGCGGCGACCGCATCGCCTTCGTCGCCAAGCGCGAACAGCAGGGCGCGAAGGACGAGGCGCCGCAGCTCTACCTGATCGCCCCCGACGGCGGCGAGGCCACGCGCGCGGCCACGGTCGCCACCGGGGTCGACGCCTTCCGCTGGCTGCCGGACGGCCGGCGCGTCGTGCTGGTCTCGTGGGTCTGGCCGGGCCTGAAGGGCGCGAAGGCGCAGGCCAAGGCGCTGAAAGAGTTCAAGGAACGCAAGGAGACCGGCTACGTCACGAGCGAGGCCCAGTACCGCCACTGGGACCACCACCTGCCGATGGGGCGCGTCGCCCACCTGCACCTGCTCGACGTCGACAGCGGCAAGCTGCGCGACCTGTTCGAGGGCACGCGCCACGAGCTGCGCCGTGCCGACCCCGGCGCGTCGGAGTTCGACGTCTCGCCCGACGGCCGCCGCGTCGCCTTCGCATTCGATCCGGCCGACGAGAAGCGGCTGGACAACGGCTGCGCCATCGCCGAGCTGGACCTGAAGAGCGGCCGGATCGCCGTCGTCGCGCAGGACGCCGCCTGGGACCTGGGCGCGCCACGCTACAGCCCCGACGGCGACCGCATCGCCTTCGTCGCCCAGCACCGCGGCGTCAAGCACACGATGCCCGACCAGCTCGCCGTCTGGACCCGCGAGACCGGCGCCTGGGAGGTCGTCAGCGCCGAGTGGGACCACGAGGTGCACGCGCCGCTGCACTGGGAGGACGATGGCCTGGCCGTGTTGTTCACCGCCGAGCAGCAGGGCCGCCAGCACCTGTGGCGCTTCGACCTGCCGGACCGCCGCGCTGAGGTCCTCGTGCACGGCGGCTGGGTGCAGGCCTTCGACAAGGCCGCCGGCACCGTCGTCACGCTGGCCGACGCCGTCGACCACCCGCCGCAGGTCACGGCCCGGCTGCCGGGCGCCGAGCCGCGCCGCATCGAGGCCTTCAACGACCCGCTGCTGGCCGGCATCGCGATGGGGCGCAGCGAGGAGCGCTGGGTCACGGGCGCGCAGGGCGATCCGGTCCAGGTCTGGGTCACCTATCCCCCCGGCTTCGATGCGAAGAAGAAGCACCCGCTGCTGCACGTGATCCACGGCGGCCCGCACACCGCGTTCGGCGACGCCTTCCACTTCCGCTGGAACGTGCAGGCCTTCGCGGCGCAGGGCTACGTCGTCGCTGCGGTCAACTACCACGGCTCGTCGAGCTTCGGGTACGCGTTCAAGGACAGCATCACGCACCGCTGGGGCGCGCTCGAGCTGCAGGACGTCGAGGCCGCGACCGACGCCCTGCTGACCGAGCGCTGGGCCGACCCGAAGCGTGTCTTCGCCACCGGCGGCAGCTACGGCGGCTACATGGTGGCCTGGATGAACGGACACGTGCCGGCAGGCCGCTACGCCGCCTACGTCTGCCACGCCGGCTGCTTCGACTGGACGGCGATGTTCGCCGACGACGCCTACACCTGGCACGCGCAGGAGCTCGGCGCCTGGTACTGGGACGACATGGCCAAGGTGCACGCGCAGAGTCCGCACGCCTTCGTCGCCAACATGTCCACGCCGACGCTGGTGATCCACGGCGCGCTCGACTACCGCGTGCCCGACGCGCAGGGGCTGGCCTACTACAACACGCTGAAGGCGCTGCAGGTCGACGCGCGGCTGCTGTGGTTCCCGGACGAGAACCACTGGGTGCTGAAGCCGCGCAACAGCAAGCTCTGGTACGGCGAATTCTTCGCCTGGCTGAAGGCGCACGACCCCGGCCCGAAGCCCCCACGCGGTGGCCGCAAGCGGGCCTCGGGTTGACAATCGCAGGCATCACGCCCCCGGGGCCGCCATGCTGATCGACTTCTTCTACACCCTGCGCGCCGCCAAGCTGAAGGTCTCGGTGACCGAGTACCTGAGCCTGCTCGAGGCACTGCAGGCCGGCGTCATCGGGCCTTCGGTCGACGACTTCTACTATCTCTCGCGCACCGCGCTGGTGAAGGACGAGGCGCAGTTCGACAAGTTCGACCGCGCCTTCGCCGCCTATTTCAAGGGCGTCGAGATGCTCACCGACTTCACGCAAGAGCTGCCGCTGGACTGGCTGAAGAAGACCCTGGAACTCGAGCTCAGCCCCGAGGACAAGGCGGCGATCGCGAAGATGGGCTGGGACGAGTTGATGGAGACGCTGAAGAAGCGGCTGGAGGAGCAGAAGGAACGCCACCAGGGCGGCAGCAAGATG
>CAZQPN010000402.1:0-3467 GCA_964595215.1 uncultured Rubrivivax sp.
CTGCCGCACGTCGGCGATGGCGCTGCTGCCCAGCAGGACGTCGTAGACGCTGGCAGCCAGCGCACGCTTGTCGATGCCCGATCCCATGGTCGCGTTGCCCTGGGGATCGAGATCGACGACGAGCACCCGCTGGTCGATCTGGGACAGGCCGGCGGCGAGGTTGACGGTGGTGGTGGTCTTGCCGACACCACCCTTCTGGTTGGCGATGCAGAAGATGCGCGGCCCGGTCATCAGGACACTCCCAGCTTGATGCCGAAGCCGATCAGCGCGAAGCCGGCCAGCCGCTCGAGCCCGCGCGCGAGCCGCCGGTGGGCGCGCACCTGCGCACCCACGGCGTGCGCAAAACCGCAGAGCAGCAGGCCGTAGACAGCGGTGAGGATGGCGATCGTCGCCGCCATCGCGGCAAAGGTGCGAAGCCCCAGGTGGCTGGCGGGGTCGATGAAGAGCGGAAAGAAGGCCATGTAGAAGACGATGGCCTTGGGGTTCAGCAGCGTGATGACGAAGGCCTGTCGCGCGTAGTGGCGTGGCTCGATGCGCACCGGCGCGCCCTGCCCGCTCGACGCCAGCAGCAGACGCAGACCGATCCATGCCAGGTAAGCGACGCCGGCCCACTGCACGGTCTGGAACAGGGCCGGGTTCGCGGCCAGCAGCGCGGCGACCCCGCCGACGGCCAGCCACATCAGCACCTGGTCGCCCAGGATGACGCCGAAGACGGCGGCGGCGCCCGCCCGCAGCCCGCCCTTGCCGGTGGAGGTCAGCAGCGCGAAGGTGCCGGGGCCCGGCAGCGCGAGGAAGATCAGGACGGCGGCGCAGAAGGCGCCATAGTCGGCGATGCCGAACATGGAAGTGGCTCCGGAGGATCGTGCGGTGTGCCGCGCAGTGCCCGGATTGTGCCGCGCGCAGACGCCGATGGGCAGGGCGTTTGGCCGCGGAACGGCCTCGTTGGCGCGGCAGTCGACGGGGCCGTTGCCGCCCGGCGCCCATCCGCCACCGGTCGCCGCTGCGGCGTGGCGCAGCGGCTCCGACGGCACTCAGGCCGCCGGCCTCATCCAGACGAGGCAGCGCTCGGCATCGAGCCCGGGAACCTGCAACGGTTCCACGTGAAACATTTCGACGTCGGATGGCAGCGCCGCCAATTCCTCGTCCGGTCGCCGGCCTTTCATCGCCAGCCAGACCCCGCCGTCGGCGGCGAGGTGACCGCGCGACAGGTGTGTGAAGTCGGCCAGACTGGCGAATGCGCGCGAGACGACGACGTTGGCACCGGCCGGCGGCGCCTGTTCGATGCGCGCGTGCACGGCGCGCAGATGCGCGAGCCCGAGCTCGAGCGCGACCTGCTGGACGAAGTGCGCCTTCTTGGCCACCGCGTCCACGCAGGTGACACGCCACGTCGGCCGTGCGATGGCGAGGGCGACGCCGGGCAGACCACCCCCGCTGCCGACATCGAGCACGCTGAAAGGCCGGTCGCCGGCGACACGGTCCAGCGGCGGCACCGCGGCGAGACTGTCGAGCAGGTGCAGCGTCGTGATGCCGGCGCTGTCAAGCACGGCCGTCAGGTTGTGGACGCGACCCCAGCGCTGCAGGAGGGTGCGGTAATCAGCGAACTGCCGAAGCTGCCGGTCGTCGAGCGGGCAGCCAAGCGCCTTGGCACCGGCGCCCAGCCCCCCCTCAGGCACATTCGCCGATGACGACACTTCGAGCCCGGCGCCGGACTCAGGCGGCGGCATCTTGCGAACGCGCTTCGCCGCTGTCCAGCGAGGGCGTTGACGCCGGACTGCGGGCGAACCCGCGGGCGCGTCGCTTCTTGAGGTGGACCAGCAACAGCGAGATGGCCGCCGGGGTGACGCCGGAGATGCGCGACGCTTGCCCCAAGGTCGACGGGCGTTGGACGGCGAGCTTCTGGCGGACCTCGATCGACAGCGCCGCGACCTGCGCATAGTCCAGATCGTCGGGCAAGGGCAGGCGCTCGAAATGGGCGGCGCGGTCGACCTCGTCCTTCTGGCGGTCGATGTAGCCGGCGTACTTCAGCGCGATCTCGGCCTGGTCGATGACCGCGTCGGCCTCGCGCACCCCGAGCTCGGCGCGCAGCGTTTCACGTGAAACGCCCTGCCCTTGGCGGGCGATGGACTCCGCCTCGGCGACCGCGTCCCACGCCACGCCCGGGCGGCGCAGCAGATCGGCGAGGCAGTACTCGTGATCGAGCGCCTTGCCGACAAGTCGCTCGGCGGCGGCATCGGGCAGCGTCTGCGGCCGAACCCAGGCCGCGCGCAGGCGCTGCAGCTCGCGCTCCACCGCGTCACGCTTGCGGCAGAACACCTCCCAGCGGCGGTCGTCCACCAGGCCCAGCCGCCGGCCGATCTCCGTCAGCCGGAGATCGGCGTTGTCCTCGCGCAACTGCAGGCGATACTCGGCCCGGCTGGTGAACATGCGGTAGGGCTCGGTCACGCCCTTGGTGATCAGGTCATCGACGAGCACGCCCAGATAGGCCTCGTCGCGCCGCGGCAGCCAGGGCTCACGGCCCTGCACCTGCAGCGCCGCGTTCAGGCCGGCGAACAGCCCCTGGGCTGCCGCCTCCTCGTAGCCGGTCGTGCCGTTGATCTGGCCCGCGAAGAACAGGCCGTGGATCTGCTGCGTCTCGAAGCTCGGCTTCAATGCGCGCGGGTCGAAGTAGTCGTATTCGATCGCGTAGCCGGGGCGCAGGATGTGTGCGCGCTCCAGCCCGGGGATCGACTGCACGGCGGCGATCTGCACATCGAAGGGCAGCGAGGTCGAGATGCCGTTCGGGTACACCTCGTGCGTCGTCAGCCCCTCGGGCTCCAGGAAGATCTGGTGGCTGTCCTTACCGGCGAATCGGTTGATCTTGTCCTCGACGCTGGGGCAATAGCGCGGCCCCACCCCTTCGATCTTGCCGGTGAACATCGGGCTGCGGTCAAACCCCGAGCGGATGATCTCGTGCGTGCGCTCGTTGGTGTGGGTGATCCAGCACGGCACCTGCCGCGGATGCTGGTCCGGCGAGCCCAAGAAGCTGAACACCGGCACCGGGTCCAGGTCGCCCGGCTGCTCGGCGCAGCGCGCGAAATCGATCGACCGGCCGTCGATGCGCGGCGGCGTCCCCGTCTTCAGCCGCCCCTGCGGCAGCGCGAGTTCCTTCAGCCGCGCCGACAGGTGGACGGCCGGAGGATCCCCCGCGCGGCCAGCGGCGTGGTTCTGCAGTCCGATGTGGACGCGTCCGTCGAGGAAGGTCCCGGCGGTCAGCACCACCGCGCGGCCACGAAATCGCACGCCCGACTGCGTCACCGCGCCGACGACGCGCTCACCTTCCAGCATCAGGTCATCCACCGCCTGCTGGAACAGCGACAGCCCAGGCTGGTTCTCCAGCCGTTGACGGATCGCCGCCCTGTACAGCACACGGTCGGCCTGCGCGCGGGTCGCGCGCAAGCGGCGTCGAATCGTTCTCGCCGCGTGAGCGT
>CAZQPN010000403.1:0-3446 GCA_964595215.1 uncultured Rubrivivax sp.
AGGTCACGCTGGACAGCCCGATCAGCGCCGAGGACGCCTGCGACGAGCTGCGCGCCCGCCTGACGGAATCGGTGCGCCTGCGCATGATCTCCGAGGTGCCGCTGGGCGCCTTCCTCAGCGGCGGCGTCGACAGCAGTGCCGTGGTGGCCACCATGGCCGGCCTGTCCGACCGCCCGGTGCATACCTGCTCGATCGCGTTCGACGACCCGGCCTTCAACGAGAGCGCCTTCGCCCAGATGGTGGCCGACCGCTACGCCACCGACCACTTCGTCGAGACCGTGAAGAGCGACGACTTCGACCTCGTCGACACCCTGGCCCGCCTGTACGACGAGCCCTACGCCGACAGCAGCGCCATCCCCACCTACCGGGTGTGCCAGCTGGCGCGCAAGCGCGTGACGGTGGCGCTGTCGGGCGACGGCGGCGACGAGAGCTTCGGCGGCTACCGCCGCTACCGCCTGCACCTGATGGAAGAGCGCATGCGCAGCGCGCTGCCGGCCGGGATCCGCCAGCCGCTGTTCGGGCTGCTGGGCCGCGTCTACCCCAAGGCCGACTGGGCGCCGCGGATGTTCCGGGCCAAGACCACCTTCGAGGGCATGGCGCGCACGTCGGTCGAGGCCTCCTTCCACAGCGTCAGCATCCTGCGCGGGCCGATGCGCGCACAGCTCTTCAGCGACGCCTTCAAGCGCGAGCTGGGCGGCTACGACGCGCAACGGGTCTTCGACCGCCACGCGGCGAACGCCGGCACCGACGATCCGCTGGCGCTGATCCAGTACCTGGACCTGAAGACCTACCTGGTGGGCGACATCAACACCAAGGTGGACCGCGCGAGCATGGCGCACAGCTTGGAAGTGCGCGAGCCGCTGATGGACCACAAGCTGGTGGAGTGGCTGGCCACGCTGCCCTCGAGCCTGAAGATCAAGGGGCAGGAGGGCAAGTTCCTGCTGAAGAAGGCGATGGAGCCGATGCTGCCCAGCGACGTGCTGTACCGGCCCAAGATGGGTTTCAGCGTGCCGCTGGCGCGCTGGTTCCGCGGGCCGCTGAAACAGCGCGTGCGCGACGCCGTGCTGGGCGAGCGGCTGGCGGCCACCGGCTGGTTCAACCGCAGCTACCTGCAGCACCTGGTGGACGCCCACCAGGCCGGCACGCGCGACTACAGCTCGCCGCTGTGGACGCTGCTGATGTTCGAGGCCTTCCTGCGCAACGTCGCCGAGGCCCCGACCGGCGTGCCGCGACCGCGCGTGCGGAGCCTGTCTGAGTCAGGTGGGGTCAGGTCCCTCGTTTCATGATATGAACATCGAGACCTGGCCCATCTTCGATGGGGTCAAGTCCAGAGCTTCAAATTTCGGAACGCAGGACCCCCAAGCATCGCGTCGTCCCCGAACCGCGATTGACATCATGGCATCATGATGCAACGATGCCGGCATGAGAACGACCATCGACCTGCCGCCCGACCTGCACGACGCGGTGATGTCGATCGCGTCGCACGCGCGCAAGAGCATGAACCAGACGGTGGCCGAGCTGATCCGCCGCGGGCTGGCGCATCCACCCCTGGCGGCCGATGCGGCCAGCCGCGGGGTGCGCATCGACGAGGCCACCGGCCTGCCGCTGATCCGGTCACCGCGGCCCGTGACCGCGGAGGACGTCCGCGCCCTCGAGGACGAGTGATGCCGGCCCGGCCCGCGTCGGCCTCCAGGGCGGCCGGGCCGGTGCATCTGCTCGATGGCAACGTGCTGGTCGCGTTGATCGACGAGGCCCACGTGCACCATGCGCCGGCGCGGCAGTGGTTCTCGCACCTGTCAGGCGGATTCGCCACCTGCCCCATCACGCAGGGCACGCTCATGCGGCTGGTGATGCGCCTGGGCGGCCACGGCGTCGAGCAAGCGCTGGCCCTGCTCGGCGTCGTGACGGCGCATGCCAGGCACCACTTCTGGCCCGACGTGTTGCCGTACGACGCCGTGCGATGGCACGGTGTCATGGGCCACCGGCAGGTGACCGACGCCTACCTCGCCGCCCTGGCTCGGCATCACGGGGGCAGGCTCGCCAGTTTCGACAAAGGGCTTGTCGCCCTGCACCCGGACGTCGGCGTCGCGCTGGAGCCGTAGGGCTGCGGGCGAGATCCGCATCGTCTGCGTCGCGCGAAGCGTCGGGGCGTGGTGACCGAGCCACCGAAAGGCCGATCCAGCGCGAGAGATCCATTGATCCGGTGGCAATGCTGGTCGACAATGCACACATCAATGTACACACTCAGGAGGTCGATGTGGAGACCCTCACGACGCGGGTGTTCAACAACGGCAACAGCCAGGCCGTGCGAATCCCGGCCGAATTCAGGCTGGATACGGATCGTGTGCGCATTTCCCGCAACGAACACGGAGACCTGATCATCCAGCCCCTGCGGCCCGGCCGCGGCGCGGCGCTGCTCGAGGCCCTCCGCGCGGTTCAGGAGGCAGATGCCGCCTTCGCGGACGCGGTGGCCACGGCGTGCGACCATCCCCTGCCCATGCAGGACCGCGAGGCGCTGTGATCTACCTGCTGGACACCAACATCCTGATCTATCTGATCAAGCACCGGCCCCCCGGTGTGGCCGCGCGCGTGGATGCGCTGGGCGACGATGACGCGCTGTGCATGTCCTTCATCACCTGGGCCGAACTGCTCAAGGGCGCCCAGCACAGCACGCGCAAGCCCGAGGTGTTGCGCCGGCTGGACGCCCTGGCGCGCCAAGTGCCCGTGATCTATCCGGCCGGGCCCGCCATCTGCCGCCACTATGCGGAGCATTTCACGCGGCTGCGGGATGCCGGCACACCCATCGGCGCCAACGACCTCTGGATTGCCTGCCATGCACTGGCCGAGGGCGCGACGCTGGTGACGCACAACCTGCGCGAATTCGAGCGAATCACCGGACTGCCGCTGCAGGACTGGGCACAAGGGTCGGCCGCCTGAGCGCCGTGCCGCGCGGCTGTGCGGATGCGGATGGGGTCAGGTCCTGTGTTTCGCATTGTGAAATAAATGACCTGACCCCATCCCCGACCCCATCCCCGCTGGCCCTGCTCGGCGTCGTGACGGCGCATGCCAGGCACCACTTCTGGCCCGACGTGTTGCCGTACGACGCCGTGCGATGGCACGGTGTCATGGGCCACCGGCAGGTGACCGACGCCTACCTCGCCGCCCTGGCTCGGCATCACGGGGGCAGGCTCGCCAGTTTCGACAAAGGGCTTGTCGCCCTGCACCCGGACGTCGGCGTCGCGCTGGAGCCGTAGGGCCGCTGTCGCAGGCGGAGATCCTGCTGCCGCAGGACCTGCTGCCGGGCTCCGGCCCGCAGAGGGTGCCGTACCCGCAGGCAGCCCGATCCGCGGGCGACTGCCTTGGCGGCAGCATCGAACCGTGACGAGTTCCAGCCGCCGGCCGCGCGGGCCGAACGCGCCAGGCCGTTGCATGGGGCCGCTCCCTAG
>CAZQPN010000404.1:0-3437 GCA_964595215.1 uncultured Rubrivivax sp.
GGCCCTACCAGTACCTGAACCCGGGTGTGAACGGCGAGATCGATGTCTTCAGCTTTGGCGCCGACGGCCAGCCCGGTGGCGAGGGGCTGGATGCCGACATCGGCTCCTGGCAGTAGCCACGTGGCATCCGCGCATCTGAGGCGCGGCCTGGTCGCACCCGTGCGCCGCGCCCGTGGCTTCACGCTGATCGAACTGCTCGTTGTCATCGCCATCGTGGCCTTGACCGCCGGCGTCGTGTCGCTTGCGCTGCGCGACGCCGACGCCGGCCGCCTGGAGCGCGACGCGGTGCGGCTGGCCGCGCTGCTGGAGGCGGCGCGGGCCGAGTCGCGCGCCACCGGCATCGCCGTGTGGTGGGTGCCGGCCGGGCCGGGCGACGCGGCCGGTGACGGCTTCCGCTTCGTCGGCCTGCCCGACGCCGCCGCGATGCCGCGCGCCTGGCTCGACGACGACGTGCAGGCCGAGGTGCTCGGCCCGCCGCGCGTGCAGCTCGGCCCGGAGGCGCTGATCGGCGAGCAGCGCATCGTGCTGCGCCTGGGCGAGCACCGGCTCGAGCTGGCGACGGACGGCCTGGGGCCTTTCACCGTCGCGCCGTCCGCCACGCCGGCCGGCTGATCCGGTCCCCGCACGGCTTGCGTCCCATGCGCCTGTCCCGAGCGCGTCGTTGTCGGCCTGGCTTCACGCTGGTCGAGGTGCTCGTCGCGCTCGCCATCGTCGCCATCGCGCTGGCCGCCGGCCTGCGCGCCGCCGGCACGCTGACGAACAACGCCGAGCGGCTGGCCGCCGTCAGCGCCGCACAGTGGTGCGCCGACAACGCCCTGGTCGGCCTGCGGCTGTCCGGCCAGCTGCCCGGCATCGGCGACACCGACTTCGCGTGCGAGCAACTCGGGCGCAGCTTCGAGGGCCAGTTGCAGACGCGGTCGACGCCGAACCCGAATTTCCGGCGCATCGACGCCAGCGTGCTCGACGAGGACGGCCGCGTGCTGCTGACGCTGTCGACCGTGCAGGGGCCCTTCTGATGCACGGCGTCGCCGCGCCTGCGCGTCAGCCGTCCCGCCCGGAGGCCGGCTTCACGCTCGTCGAGCTGCTGGTGGCGCTGTTCGCGATGGCGGTGCTCGCCGGCATGGCCTGGCAGGGCGTCGACGGCATGCTGCGCACGCGCGAGGCGACGCAGGCGTCGCTCGACCGCACGCTGCGGCTGAACACCCTGCTGATGCAGTGGGAGCAGGACCTGACCGCGCTGCACGCGTCGGGCGTGGCGCCGGCGCTGCAGTTCGACGGCCGCACGCTGCGGCTCACACGCAGCGCGGTCGACGGCGTGCAGATCGTCGCCTGGGCGGTGCACGACGGCGCGTGGTGGCGCTGGGCCAGCCCGCCGACGACGCGCGCCGAGGCGCTGCAGGAAAGCTGGCTGGCGAGCCAGCAGCTGCAGGGCGGCGAGCCCGGGCAGCTGCGCGCGCTCGAGGGCGCCACCGGCTGGCAGCTGTACTTCTACCGCGGCAACGGCTGGAGCAACGCGCAATCCACCGGCGACCAGGCCGAGCGCGCCCCCGGCGCGCCCGGGCAGCCCCAGGGTGAGGTCTTCGAGCAGCTGCCCGATGGCGTGCGCCTCGTCATCGACCTGCCCGGCGGCACGCTGACGCGCGACCTGATCGTGCCGGCGCAAGCCGAATGACGGCCGCCACCCGCGCTCCGGTCCGTGGACCCCGCATCGGTCGCCCGTCCGGCGGGCGCGTGGTCGCGCGCGGCGTCGCCCAGCGCGGCACCGCGCTGCTGCTGGCGATGATCATCCTGTCGCTGGTGGCCACCGTCGCCGCCGGCATGGTCTGGCAGCAGGAGCGCGCGATCCGGGTCGAGTCGGCCGAGCGCGGCCGGGCGCAGGCGGCGTGGATCCTCGCCGGCGCGCTCGACTGGGCGCGGCTGCTGCTGCGCGAGGACATGCGCAGCGGCAGCGTCGACCACCTCGGCGAACCCTGGGCGGTCCCGCTGGCCGAGGCGCGGCTGTCGACCTTCCTGGCCGCCGACCGCGACCCGACCGCCGACGACGGCCCGGAGGCCTTCCTGTCCGGCGCCATCGAGGACCTGCAGGCGCGCTACAACGTGCTGAACCTGCTCGACGCCGAGGGCGCCGTCGACGCCACCGAGGTGATCGCGCTGCAGCGCCTGGTCGACCTTGCCGGCGCGCCGTCCGACACCGCGCAACGGCTGGCCAGCGGGCTGGCGGCCGCCGTCGCCGGCGAGGAGACGGCGGCGGCGCTGCCGCCGCGGCGCTTCGCGCAGCTCGCCTGGCTGGGCCTGTCGGCCGGCACGCTGGCCCGGCTCGAGCCCGTCGTCACGCTGCTGCCGCAGGCCACGCCGGTGAACGTCAACACCGCGCCACGCGAGGTGTTGACGGCGGCGATCGACGGGCTGGATCTCGGCACCGCCGAGCGCCTCGTACAACGCCGCGCGCGTCGGCCGTTCCAGAGCCTGGAGGACCTGCGGCGCGAGCTGCCGCAGGGCATCGAGCTCGATGATGCGCGCGTGGCCGTCGGTTCGAGCTTCTTCGCGGTGCGCGGACGCCTGCGCATCGACGCACGCGTGCTAGAGCAGGAGTCGGTCGTCGAGCGGCGCGGCAGCGGTGGCGGGCGCGACGTCCGGGTCGCCTGGTCCGAGCGGCGCAGCGCCATCGATGGGCCCGGGACATGAGGTCCGGACGCGGTCGGGGCGATGCCAGGTCGGCGCCGAGGCCGTCCGTCCGCCCGCCGCGCGCGCCCGGCGGCGGGCCGCGCACGGCGCGCGGCGCGGCGGTGTGCCAAGGGATTCACGCATGTCCCGACTGGGCCGGTTGTCGGCTTCTGTTTCAATCGACACTTCGGTCCGGGCCGCGCGCGCCGCGACGGGCCGCCCTGATCACGCCACCATGTCGCTGCTGCTCGTCCTGATCCCGCCCCGCGCGCGCCTGGCGCCCCTTGCCGACCCGCCGTCGCCCGACGCCGAGTGGGCCTGGGCGTTCAGCGCCGACGGACGCACGGTGTCGTCACAGGGTCGCGGGGCACCGGCGGCCTGGCCGCGCGCGACCCGCACGGTGGCCGTGGTCGACGACGCCGATGTCGCCTGGCACCGCCTGTCGCTGCCGCGCGCCGCGGCGTCGCGGCTGCCTCAGGCGCTGCTCGGCGTGCTCGAGGAGCAGCTGCTCGACGACGACGCCCAGCTTCACTTCGCGGTGGCACCGAACGCCGTCGCCGGTCAGCCGACATGGATCGCGGTGCTGCGCAAGCCGTGGTTGGCGGCGCTGCTCGACAGCTTCGACCGCGCCGGCCGCGGCCCGGACCAGGTGCTGGCCTGCGCCGCGCCGGGCATTGCGGCGCGCGTCCACTTCTCGGCCCAGCCCGGACCGGACCCCGAGGCGCTGCGGCTGGCCTGGGCCGACGGCGATGGCGCCGCGGTGCTGCCGCTGG
>CAZQPN010000405.1:0-3427 GCA_964595215.1 uncultured Rubrivivax sp.
ACCGGCTTGGTCAGGAAGTCGTTCATGCCGGCGACCAGGCAGCGCTCGCGCGTCTCCTGGAAGGCGTCGGCGGTCAGGGCGACGATGGGCACGGTGGACGCCGCAGGGTCGTTCAGCGCACGGATCGCGCGCGTGGCGGTCAGGCCGTCCATCTCGGGCATGTGCAGGTCCATCAGCACGAGGTCGAAGGTCTGCGTGCGCACGGCCTCGAGCGCGTCGCGCCCGTTGCCGACGAAGTGGCAGCGGTGGTGCATCGACTCGAGCAGCGACGCCAGGTACTGACGGTTGATCGGATGGTCCTCCGCCACCAGCACGTGCAGCGACCGCTCCTGACGATCGGATGCACCGTCTGCCGGCGCCGCCGCGGGCGCTGCCGGCGGTGCGGCAGGGGCCTGCGCAGGCACGTCCAGCGGCAGCTCGAAGCAGAAACGGCTGCCCTCGCCGGGCACGCTGTGCAGCGTGATGTCGCCGCCCATCAGGCGCGCGAGACGGCGCGAGATGTCCAACCCCAGCCCGGCGCCGCGCGTGACGTCCGTGCCCGCGCCTGCGCCGCGCGGGGCCGACGTCTCGAAGCGGTCGAACAGCCGCTCGGCCGCCTCGCGCCCGATGCCGATGCCGGTATCGGTGACGACGAACTGCAGCCGTGGTGCGGTGCCGGGCTTGAGCCGCACGTCGAGCACGACACTGCCGCGGTCGCAGAACTTCACCGCGTTGGTCAGCAGGTTGTAGAGGATCTGGCGCACCCGCGTGCCATCGGCGACGATCCAGCGCGGCACGTCCGGCTCGGCGTCGACCTGCAGCAGCAGCCCCTTGGCGCCCGCCTGGGATCGCATCAGCGCGCGGAGCTCGTCGAGCAGCTGCGGCAGATCCAGTGGCGTGCGGTCGAGCGTCAGCCGCCGCGCCTGCAGCTGCGACAGGTCGAGCAGGTCATCCAGGATCCGCAGCAGGTGCTGGCCCGAGGTCAGCGCCAGCTGCACCTGCTCGGCCTGGCGCGACGACAGCGTGCTGCGCTGGTGCGACAGCAGCGACAGCATGCCGAGCAGCCCCTGGAACGGCGTGCGGATCTCGTGGCTCATGTCGGCCAGGAAGGCCGTCTTGGCCTCGTTCGCGGCTTCCGCCTCCCGGCGCGCTGCGGCAAGCCGCTCGGTCAGGCCCTCGAGCGTCGACTGGCGCTCCTGCACGAGCCGCATCTGCCGCATCGCCAGCAGCGCGAAGACCGCGCACAGGAGCGCCAGCGACAGGCTCAGTCCGACGCCGAGCCGGCTCTGCGTCTGAAGCGCCCGGTTGCTCGCCTCGGCCCGTTCGGCCACCCGATGCGCCGCCGCCAGGGTCAGGTTGTGCACCGGTTCGGCCAGCGCCCGCAGCGGCGCCTCGAGGGATGCCAGCGCGACCGCATCGGCCGGGACGCCACCGCCGAACAACCGGTCGGCACGGGCGACGAACCCGTCCAGCAGCGCCAGCGTCGACGCGTAGCCGGGGTCGTCATCGAGCAGGTCGCGCAGGCCCGGCGCGCGGGCCAGGCCGACCCGGCTGACGAACAGCTCGTAGCGCAGCGGCAGGTCGCTCGCGGCGGCCTCGTCGCCCGTGCGGGCGGCGTGCCAGCTCTGCCACAGGCGCAGGTACTCGACCTCGACCTGGTAGACCGACAGGGCCGTGTAGCCGTCGCCGGCGCGCAGCGCCTTCTCCGAGAGGGCCAGCTGGCGCCACTGCACCGTGGCGGCCACCGCGAGCACCAGCAGCAGCACCGTTCCCACGACCACCAGTCCGCCGGTGCGCCGTGGATGCGGTGGGAGCAGGGGCTCGCGGGCGATCGTCATCGGAGGCGGGCAGGGCGGCGGCAGGCGGTGTCAAGGGGCAGAAACAGGCCGACGAATTCTAGGCAGCCGATCGACCGTATCCGATGCGTCGGCGTGGCCCAATGCACGAGAAAACCCGCAGCGCCTGCGCCGGCATGGTCCTTACAGTCGTGGCGCTGCCGCCCTTGCTCCGATCCCGAGCGTCGCACCGACCTCACCGCCATGACACCCGCCGACCTGCCGCGCCCGCACCTCGCCCACTGGCCGGCCCGTCTGCCGCACGAGCTCAGCGTGCCGTCGACCAGCCTGTGGTTCAACCTCGAGGTCAGCGCCGTCCGCTTCCCGGGCAAGCCCGCCTACCGGTTCTTCGGCCACGCGCTGGACTACGCCACGCTCGAGGACCAGGCCGAGCGGCTGGCCGGCTGGCTGCAGTCGCAAGGGCTGGCGCCGGGCGATCGTGTCGTGTTGCTGATGCAGAACTGCCCGCAGTGGGTGGTGGCCTTCTATGCCGTGCTGCGTGCCGGTGGCGTCGTCGTGCCGGTCAACCCGATGAACCGGGCCGACGAGCTCGGCCACTACATCACGGACCCGTCGGCGCGGCTGGCGATCACGAGTGCCGACCTGGCCCCGGTGCTGGCCGCCGCCGACGCCCGCCTGCCGGCCGCGCAGCGGCTGCGCAGCCTGCTGGTGGCCCGATTCGCCGATGCCCTGCCGGCGGGCGACATCGACCCCGACGAGGCCCCGTCGCCGGCCGTCCTGGACTGGCTGCGCGCAGAACACGCGCTGCCCGCCGGCGCCGTGCGCTGGGCCGACGCGCTGGCGGCCGACGTTCGGCCGACGCCGCTGGCGGCCGGGCCCGACGACCTGGCCCTGCTGCCCTACACCTCGGGCACGACCGGCCTGCCCAAGGGCTGCATGCACACCCACCGCACGCTGATGTGCAACACCGTCGGCGGGCAGTGGAGCCACGCCGGGCCGGAGACGGTGGCGCTGGGCGTGCTGCCGATGTTCCACATCACCGGCCTCGTCTACCTCGTGCTGACCAACGTCTACCTGGGCAGCACCGTGGTGCTGCTGCCGCGCTGGGACCGCGAGCTGGCCGCGCGCCTGATCGCCCGCCACCGCGTGTCGCACTGGACCTGCATCCCGACCATGGTCATCGACCTGCTCGGCAGCCCGCACCTGGCCACCTTCGACCTGTCCAGCCTGCGCAACATCTCCGGCGGCGGCGCGGCGATGCCGCACGCGGTGGCCGAGCGGCTGCAGCGCGAGTTCGACCTCACCTTCGCCGAGGGTTACGGGCTGACCGAGACCGCCGCACCGTCGCACGCCAACCCGCCGGAGCGCGCCAAGCTGCAGTGCCTGGGCGTGCCGATCTTCGGCGTCGACTCGCGCGTCGTCGACCCCGAGACGCTGCAGGAGATGCCGGTCGGCGAGACCGGGGAGATCGTCACCCACGGCCCGATGGTCTTCCAGGGCTACTGGGGCCACCCGGAGGCGACCGCGGCGGCCTTCGTCGAGATCGACGGCAAGCGCTTCTTCCGCACCGGTGACCTCGGCCGCATGGACGAAGACGGTTACTTCTTCATGACCGACCGCCTCAAGCGCATGATCAACGCCAGCGGCTACAA
>CAZQPN010000406.1:0-3423 GCA_964595215.1 uncultured Rubrivivax sp.
CGAGCCGTGGGGCGCCGATTTCCCGGTGATGACGGTCGAGGACTGGGTCGACGCCCAGGCCCGGCTGCTCGACCGACTGGGCATCGAGCAGCTCGCCGCCGTGCTCGGCGGCAGCCTGGGTGGCATGCAGGCGCTGGCCTGGACATTGCGCCACCCCTCGCGGCTGCGCCACTGCGTCGCTGTCGCCACCGCGCCCAGCCTGTCGGCGCAGAACATCGCCTTCAACGAGGTGGCGCGGCGCGCCATCGTCACCGACCCCGACTTCCACGGCGGCCACTTCTACCGCCACGGCGTCGTGCCGGCGCGCGGGCTGCGCGTGGCGCGCATGATCGGCCACATCACCTACCTGTCGGACGACTCGATGGCGGCCAAGTTCGGCCGCCAGATGCGCGAGGCCGAGCTGGCCTACAGCACGCAGGCGATCGAGTTCCAGATCGAGAGCTACCTGCGCCACCAGGGCGAGAAGTTCGCCGGCTACTTCGACGCCAACACCTATCTGCTGATCACGCGCGCGCTCGACTACTTCGACCCGGCGCGAACGCACGGCGGCGACCTGGCGGCGGCGTTCGCGCCGGCCACGGCCAAGTTCCTGCTGGTGAGCTTCACGACCGACTGGCGCTTCGCGCCGGCGCGCTCGCGCGAGATCGTCAAGGCGCTGGTCGACAACCAGGCCAGCGTCAGCTATGCCGAGATCGACGCCCCGCACGGGCACGACGCCTTCCTGCTCGACGACCCGCGCTACCACGAGGTGATGCGGGCCTACTTCGGCAACGTCGCGCGGGAGTTCGCGTGATGGCAATCGGTTCGGTGACCGAGCGCGCCGGCCTGGCGCACATCGCCGAGCTGGTGCCGCCGCGCAGCCGCGTGCTCGACCTGGGTTGCGGCAGCGGCGCCTTCCTGGCCTACCTGCGCGACGAGCGCCACTGCCGCGGGTTCGGCATCGAGATCGACGACGCGATGGTCGCGCAGTGCATCCGGCGCGACGTCAAGGTGCTGCAGCTCAACCTGGAGGAGGGCCTGGCGCTGTTCGACGACGACAGCTTCGACGTCGTGCTGCAGCTCGACACGCTGCAGAACCTGCGCCACACCGAGCAGCTGCTGCGCGAGACGGCGCGCGTCGGTCAACAGGCCATCGTCAGCTTCCCGAACTTCGCCCACTGGCCGAACCGCCTGAGCGTGCTGCGCGGGCGCATGCCGGTGACCAAGGCGCTGCCCTACCAGTGGTTCGACACGCCCAACATCCGCGTCGGCACCTTCGCCGACTTCGAGGTGCTGGCGCGCCAGTGCGGCCTGCGCGTGATCGACGCCTTCGGCCTGCACGACGGCCGGCGCATCGACCGCTGGCCCAACCTGCTGGCCAGCACCGCCGTCTTCCGTTTCGAGCGCGCCTGAGCCGGCGCCCCGGTCGACCACCTCGTCCGCCCACTTCTGCAAGGAGTCCGCCATGACCGAACCCACCGCCGCCCCCACCTCGGCCTCCAGGGGCACCGCACTCGTCACCGGCGCCAGCGTCGGCATCGGTGCGGCGATCGCGCGCCGCCTCGTCGCCGACGGCTGGCGCGTGATCGCCAGCGCGCGCCGCGCCGACCGGCTGACCGCGCTGGCCGCCGAACTCGGCCCGGCGCTGCGGCCGCTGGCGCTCGACGTCACCGACAAGGACGCCGTCGCCGCGCTGCCCGATGCGCTGCCCGACGGCTGGCAGCAGGTCGACCTGCTCGTCAACAACGCCGGCCTCGCGCTCGGGCTGGCGCCGGCGCCCTCGGCCGATCTCGACGACTGGGAGCAGATGCTGCAGACCAACGTCAACGGCCTGATCAGGCTGACGCGCGCGCTGCTGCCGGGCATGGTCGAGCGCGGCCGCGGGCACGTCGTCAACATCGGCTCGATCACCGGCCAGTACCCGTACCCGGGCAGTCACGTCTACGGCGCCACCAAGGCCTTCGTCCACCAGTTCACGATGGGCCTGAAGGCCGACCTCGTGGCCACCGGCGTGCGCGCCACCGTCATCGAGCCCGGCATGGTCGCGGGCAGCGAGTTCTCCGAGGTGCGCTTCAAGGGCGATGCCGGACGTGTCGCCTCCGTCTACCGGGGCGCCGAGCCGCTGATGCCCGAGGACGTCGCCGAGTCGGTGGCCTGGGTTGCCGCGCAGCCGCCGCATGTCAACGTCTCGGTGCTGCAGCTGATGCCGGTGTGCCAGGGGCCGGGGCCCTCGGTGATCCACCGCCGCTGAGCGCGGCCGTGCTGGCCGCCGCCGGATCGACGGCCAGCGGCCGGTGACGGCGCCGACGCAGCCCGGCGTCCCTACAATCGACGCCCTATTTCGCCCGAGGCGCCTGCCGTGGACCTGAAACTGCCGATCTCCATCGTCGACGAGCTGACCGAAGACGAGCTCCACGCCACCGGCGTGCTCGACATGGCCAGCGGCGACATCTACGACGTCGTGCACGAGGACTACGACGTCGCCGCCAAGGGCCTGCCGGCCGAGCGGCCGGACTACGAGTTCACGTCCGGCATCCTCGCGCGCGGCGCCAAGGAGGTCGAGTTCCGCATCGAGGTCAACGCCGTGACCGGACGCTACTCGGTGACGCCGAGCGAACTGCTCGAGCTCAAGGGCCGCGCGGCCAAGCTGTTCACCGCGCCGCCGGGGCGCGGCGCGTAGGCCCAGGGGAGGCGCGGCCGGTCCGCGGCGGCCGGCGGGCAAGCTCACATGGACATCGACACCACACCCGCGCCAGCAGCGGCCCGTTCGCACGGCCGCGGCCACGCCGCGCGTGCCCTGCGATGCTGAACTGGCTCGACCGCTTGCCGTGGATCTGGTTGCTGTTGCCGGCGGCCTGGCTGGCCGTGGCGCCGATCACACCGGAGCCCCATCTGGTCGAGAAACTGCGCCTGCTGGCCCAGGGTGCGCTGGTGCGCCCGCTCGACATCTTCGACCTCGCGCTGCACGCGACGCCGCTGCTGCTGGTGGCGCTGAAGCTGTGGCGGCAGTGGCGCCGCCGCCGGCCCTGATCGGTCTTCTGGTCGCCCCCGGTCCTGGCGCCCCGCGCGCCGCCCGGATCATCCGCGTGGCGTGCGCGGCGGCAGCGGCGGCGGCGCCAGGCGCGGCCGCTCGGTGAACGCCGGCCGGCTGACGCCCTCGCGCGCGATCGCTGCCTGCACCGTCGCCAGCGCCACCTCGAGCTGGCGGTCGCGGCCGGCGGCGGCGTCCTGCGGCGCGTTGTCGACCTCCACCTGCGGGTCGGTGCCGTGGTTCTCGACCCCCCAGCCCACGTCCTGGAACCAGAACGAGAACTCCGGCTGCGTCGTCGTGCTGCCGTCGGCCAGCGTGTGCCGCGGCCAGATCCCGATCACGCCGCCCCAGGTGCGCGTGCCGACCAGCGTGCCCAGGCCCATCATCTTGAAGCCGTGGCTGAAGATGTCGCC
>CAZQPN010000407.1:0-3423 GCA_964595215.1 uncultured Rubrivivax sp.
CTACGGCTTCCCCGAGGCCGAGTACTACCACCCGCAGCGCCACCAGGGCACGCTGGCCTGCCACCGGGCGCACCGCGCCGAGTTCGGCGCCGACGCCCCTCTGAACGACGTCGGCGACAAGGACATCACGACGCACGTCAACTTCAGCGCCATCGCGCTGGCGGCGCAGGATGCCGGCTTCGAGGTGCTGGGCTACACCTCGCAGGCGCGCTTCCTGATCAACTGCGGCCTGCCGGCGCTGATGGCCGCGGCCGACCTGCCGGCGCGCCTGGCGGCGCGACGCCTGATCGACGAGCACGAGATGGGCGAGCTGTTCAAGGTCATAGGGCTGGTCAAGGGCGCGCCCTTCGACGCCGTCGGCTTCGTCGCCGGCGACCGCTCGCACCGACTCTGAGCGAGGCCGGGACCCATGCGCTGGCTGATCGTCTTCCTGCTCGCCTTCCTGGTCTTCAACGGCCTGCGCGGCTGGCTCGAGCGCATCGGCCTCGGCCGGCTGCCGGGCGATTTCACGCTGCGCCTGTTCGGCCGCGAGCTGTACGTGCCGCTCGGCAGCAGCTTGCTGCTGAGTCTGGTGGCGCTGGGCATCGGCGCGCTGATCTGACCTGCCGCGGCGGCCGGCGCGCGCCCCGGCCAGCGGGCCTCAGCGCAGGTCGACCACGTCGGGCAGCTCGTTCGGGTTGCGCTGGCCGGGCGGGAGCGAAAAGTGCGCCACCAGCAGTGCCTCGACCTCGTCGACCGCCTGCATCAGCCCGGCCTCGAAGCGGCCGGCGCGGAAGGCCTCGCGCATGTGCGAGACCACCTCGGCCCAGTGCCCCTCGGGCACGTGGCGGGCCAGCCCGCGGTCGGCGACGATCTCGATCGCGCGCTCGGCCAGCAGCAGGTAGATCAGCACGCCGTTGTTGGCCTCGGTGTCCCACACGCGCAGCTTGCCGAACAGCGTGACAGCACGGTCGCGCGCCGTCAGCCCCTGCCAGACGTAGGACAGCGGCAGACCGCCCTCGACGCTGATGCAGATCTCGCCCGCATGCCGCGTCTCGCTGTCGCGCACGCGCGCGGTCAGGCGCGCCAGGCCGTCGTCGCCGATCGCGCGCCGGGCGTCGCGCGCATCGGTGAAGCGGTGCTTCAGCAGTCGCCACCCGCGGTTCATCGCCGCCCCCTCACCAGCTGCCGGAGGCGCCACCGCCCCCGAAGCTGCCCCCGCCACCGGACGAGAACCCGCCCCCGCCGCCGAAACCGCCCCCGCCGCCGCCGAGACCGCCCCCGAAGCCACCGCCGAAGCCGTCGCCGTTTCGCCCGCCGCGACGCCCGGCCGCGCGCACCGCGTTGCCGAGGCCGAAGACGCCGACCAGCAGCACCGCGACCACCGCCGCGGCCACGCCCAGCAGGATCGATGCCGTGATCAACCAGCCGATCACGCCGGCCGCCCCGCCGGTCACCACGCTGCCCAGCTTGCGGCCGAAGATGCCGCTGAAGACGGCGCCGATGAGGGGCACGGCGACGAAGAAGAACATCAGCAGCTCCTCGACCTCGAAGCCCTGCGCGCGGCCGTCGCGCGTCGCCGGCGCCGGCAGGGCCTCGCCGCGGATGCGTGCGATCAGCTGGTCGACCGCGGCGTCCAGCCCGCCGGCGAAGTCGCCGGCACGGAAGGCCGGCACGATCGCGCGGTCGATGATCTGGCGCGCGGCGAGGTCGGGGATCGCGCCCTCGAGCGTGCGCGCGACCTGGATGTTGACCTTGCGGTCGTCCTTCGCGACGACGACGAGCACGCCGTCGCCGACGTCCTTGCGGCCGATCTTCCAGCTGTCGGCGACGCGGAAGGCGTAGCTGAAGATGTCCTCCGGCGCCGTCGTGGCGACCATCAGCAGCACGATCTGCGGGCCCGCCTCGGCCTCGAAGGCGGCCAGCCTGGCCTCCAGCGCCGCGACCCGGTCGGCCGCCAGCGTGCCGGTCTGGTCGATCACGCGCGCCGTCAGCGGCGGCACCGGCAGCAGGTCCTGCGCGCGGGCCGGCCCGATGGTCAGCCCCAGGCCCCACACGAGCGCCGCGATCAGGACCCGCCAGCGGCGCACGGCAGCCTCACTTGCCGAAATCGACCTTCGGCGGCGTCGAGATCTCGGCCTCGTTCTGGACCGTGAAGCTGGGCTTGACGTCGTAGCCGAAGACCATCGCGGTCAGGTTGCTCGGGAACTGGCGCGCGAGCACGTTGTAGGCCTGCACGGCGGCGATGTACTTGTTGCGCGCCACGGTGATGCGGTTCTCGGTGCCCTCGAGCTGCACGCGCAGGTCCTGGAAGGCCTGGTTGGCGCGCAGCTGCGGGTACTGCTCGACGACGACCATCAGCCGCGAGAGCGCGCTGGACAGCTCGCCCTGCGCCTGCTGGAACTGGTTGAAGGCCTGCGGGTCGTTGATCAGCTCGGGCGTGGCCTGGATGCTGGTGGCCCTGCTGCGCGCCTCGATCACCCGCGTCAGCGTCTCCTGCTCGAAGTCGGCCTCGCCCTTGACGGTGGCGACGATGTTGGGGATCAGGTCGGCGCGGCGCTGGTACTGGTTCAGCACCTCGGCCCAGCCGGACTTGACCTGCTCGTCCAGGCGCTGGAAGTCGTTGTAACCGCAGCCGCTGAGCAGCGCGGCCAGGCCGAGCAGCGCGAACAGCGCGCGCAGGCGTGAGACGATCTTCATGACGAAATCCTCCTTGGGCCGGACCGCGGGCGCGACGGGTGCCGCCGGTCTCTCCCAGCCTGACTGTAGCGGCTGCCCGCGGCGGCCGGCACGCGCCCTTTCCGGTCGGTCGGCCGCGGTCACGCGACGCCGACCGTACGATGGCGTCCATGCTCGATGCCGCGACGGCCCTGGCGACGGCCCGACGTCCGCCGGTGCCCGCCCCCGGGGTCGGCCTGGCGCCGCGCCGCTGCCGCGCCCGGAGCCCTTGGTCGATGCCTGGCTGGCGGGCGATGTGCCGCCGCCGGTACGGGCTGCACAGCAGCGCTGGTGAACGCCCGGGGCGGCGGTCGCCGCACGGCCCCGATAATCGCCCGATGACCGCAGTCCTCGCCAACGACAGCTTCCTGCGCGCCTGTCTGCGCCAGCCGACCGACCACACCCCGATCTGGCTGATGCGCCAGGCCGGCCGCTACCTGCCGGAGTACAAGGCCACGCGCGAGAAGGCCGGCAACAGCTTCATGGGGCTGGCCACCAACGTGCAGTACGCCACCGAGGTGACGCTGCAGCCGCTGGACCGCTACCCGCTGGACGCGGCGATCCTGTTCTCCGACATCCTCACCGTGCCCGACGCCATGGGCCTGGGCCTGAGCTTCGGCGCCGGCGAGGGGCCGAAGTTCGCCCGCCCGGTGCGCGACGAGGCGGCGGTGGCCGCGCTGGCCGTGCCCGACCTGGACAAGCTGCGCTATGTGTTCGACGCGGTGG
>CAZQPN010000408.1:0-3422 GCA_964595215.1 uncultured Rubrivivax sp.
TCTTGTGGTCGCGCAGCAGGTCCAGCAGGCTCTCGCGCCGGCCCTCGCTCTCGGCCACCAGCAGCACGCGCGCCGGTGTGGACGCCAGGTGGCGCTCCAGCCGCGCCAGCGGCTCGGTCGCGCTGCGGTCGACCGACAGGTCGGGCAGCGGCCGCGCCCACGCGGTCTCGCCGCTGCCGCGCAGCACCAGTGTCGGCAGCGGCTGGGCGAGCGTGAAGAAGGCCTCGGCGTTCAGGTAGAGCGCGTCGGGCGGCAGGATCGGCCGCTCGGGGTCGTGCTGCAGGAAGCGGTGGCGCTCGCGCGTGTCGGTCCAGAAACGCGCCAGCGCCTCGTCGACGTCGCCGTGCAGCGCCAGCGCGCTGCGCTCGCCGAGGTAATCGAAGATCGTCGCGGTGGCATCGAAGAACAGCGGCAGGTAGTACTCGATGCCGGCCGGCGCGATGCCGGCGCCGACGTCCTTGTAGACCCGCGAGCGCGTCGGGTCGCCCTCGAGCCGCTCGCGCCAGCGGGCGCGGAAGGCGGTGCGCGCGGTCTCGTCGATCGGGAACTCGCGCCCCGGCAGCAGCCGCACCTCGGGCACCGGGTACAGGCTGCGCTGGGTGTCGGGATCGAAGGTGCGGATGGAATCGACCTCGTCGTCGAACAGGTCGACCCGGTAAGGCACCGGCGAGCCCATCGGGAACAGGTCGATCAGCCCGCCGCGCACGGCGTACTCGCCCGGGCCGACGACCTGGCTGACGTGCTGGTAGCCGGCCAGCGTCAGCTGCGCCTTCAGCGCCGCCTCGTCCAACCGCTGCCTGTGCCGGAACTCGAAAGTGTAGGCGGCCAGGAAGCTCGGCGGCGCCAGGCGCTGCAGCGCGGTCGTCGCCGGCAGCAGCAGCACGTCGACGTCGCGCGTGTGCATGACGCGCCACAGCGTGGCCAGCCGCTCGGAGACGAGATCCTGGTGCGGGCTGAAATTGTCATAGGGCAGGGTCTCCCAGTCGGGGAAGATTGCCACGCGCAGCGCGGGTGCGAAGAAGCTCAGCTCCTCCTCCAGTCGCTGCGTGTCGGCCGGCTCGGCGCAGACGACCGCCAGCCGCTGGCCCTGGGCGGCCAACGCCTCGGCGTGGCGCGCCAGCAGCAGTGCGTCGGCACTGCCGTGGGGACGGGGCAGCGCGAAGCGCTTGCCGGGGGCGATGGAGGGCAACTGCATAGGCGGGTCGGGGCGCGCCGCTGGCACGCATCAGAAACAGCAAAAGCCCCGAGGCGGCGGCCACGGGGCATATCCAGGCCTCGATTCTAGAATCCGGCCCATGCCCTTTTACGCTCTCGTGCCTTGCGCCGGGACCGGCAGCCGCGCGGGTGGCGACGGCCCCAAGCAGTACCGACCGCTGGCCGGTCGAGCGCTGGTGACGCACACGCTGGACGCGTTGGCCGCGGTGCCGCGCCTGGCGGCCACGCTGGTCGTGCTGGCGCCACAGGACGATGGCTTCGAGGCCGCGGCGCCGGGTTTTAACGGCCCGCGCGCATGGACGGCGCGCACCGGCGGCGACACGCGAGCGGCCACGGTGGCAGCGGGCCTGGTCGAACTGACCGCGTGCGGTGTCGCCGACGACGACTGGGTGCTGGTGCACGACGCCGCGCGCTGCCTGCTACTGCCTGCCTGGGTCGACGCGCTGATCGACGCCTGCCTGGACCACCCGGTCGGCGGCCTGCTGGCGATGCCGGTGGCCGATACGCTCAAGCAGGCCGACGCCGACGGCGCTGTCGCCGCGACGGTCGACCGCGGCGGCAAATGGGCGGCACAGACGCCGCAGATGTTCCGCCTCGGCCTGCTGCGGCGGGCGCTGTCCGAGGCCGGGCCCGGTGTCACCGACGAGTCGAGCGCGGTCGAGCGTCTCGGCCTGGCGCCGCGCCTCGTCGCCGGGCCGATGGAGAATTTCAAGCTCACCTGGCCGGCCGACTTCGAGCTGGCCGAGCGGCTGCTGCGCACGCGGGACGCGGTGGCCGCGCGCACCGAGATCAAGGCCTTCGTGCCGGCGCGGCGCTACGACATCTCGCTGCGCTTCTATCGCGAGCTCGGCGCCACCGTGGTCTGGGACCATGGCGACCTGGCGCACCTGCGCTGGGGCAGCGCCGGCTTCCTGCTGCAGGACTTCGCCGCGCCGGGCCTGGCCGAGAACTTCGTCATGCACCTGCTGGTACCCGACCTGGACGCCTGGTGGGCCGCCGCCGAGCCGGTGGCGCGGCGCCACGGCGTGCGCAGCGAGGCCCCGGCCGTGCGGCCCTGGGGCTTGCGCGACGCGGTGCTGCTCGACCCGGGCGGCGTGCTGTGGCGGGTGGCGCAATGGCCGTGAGTCCGTCGGAGCGCGCCGTGCGATCCAGCAGCGGCGCTTGGGCGGCGCTGGCGGCGCCCTGGCAGTCCTGCCTCGAGCACGCCTGGTCGTCGTTCATCGCCGGCGCGATCCCTGTCGGCGCCGTCGTCACCGATGACGAAGGGCGCATCCTGGCGCACGGCCGCAACGGTGTCGGCGCCGACACCGGGTTGCTCGGCGACCACCCGATCGCGCACGCCGAACTGAACGCGCTGTTCGCCACCGACGGCGAGCAGCTTCACCGGGGCGGCGCGCTGTACGCGCTGCTCGAGCCGTGCCCGGCCTGCCTGGGCGGCTTCTACATGTCCGGGCTGCGCCGGCTGCACGTGGCGGCGCACGATCCCTGGGCCGGCAGTCTCGGGCTGCTCGGCGCCACGCCCTACATGCGCCGCAAGCCGATCGTCGTCACGGCCGCCGCCGACCCGGTGCTCGCCTGCATCGTGCAGGCGCTGCAGATCGTCGAGCGCCGGCGCCGCTATCCGGACGACGACGTGGACCGCGATCAGTTGCTCGCGCGCTGGCAGCAGCAGGCGCCGGCGGTCACCGGCTGGGGCCTGGCACTGTGGCGCGAGGGCTGGGTCGCCGGGCCGCAGGCCGCGGCGCTGCCGGCGTCGGCCGTCTATGACGTTCTCGCGTCCCGCGCCGTCGGCCCCGGTGGGCCATTGCAGACATCGCAAGGAGTACCGGCATGACGACGATGCGCATCGGCGAGGGCTGGGACACCCATGCCCTCGTCACCGGCCGCCCGCTGGTGCTGGGCGGCGTGACGATTCCGCACACGCACGGGCTCGCAGGTCACTCGGACGCCGACGCGCTGGCGCACGCGATCACCGACGCGCTGCTCGGCGCCGCCGGCCTGGGCGACATCGGGCGCCACTTCCCGGACACCGATCCGGCGTTCGAGGGCGCCGACTCGATCGCGCTGCTGGCCGAGGCGGCGCGGCGCGTGCGCGCCGCGGGCTGGGCGATCGGCAACGTCGACGCCACCATCGTCGCCCAGGCGCCGAAGATGGCGCCGCACGTCGGCGCGATGTGCGAGCGCCTGGCCGGCGCGCTGGGCGCGGC
>CAZQPN010000409.1:0-3417 GCA_964595215.1 uncultured Rubrivivax sp.
CATCGTCGTCGACGGCGGCGAGGGCGGCACCGGCGCCGCGCCGCTGGAGTTCAGCGACCACGTCGGCGCGCCGCTGCAGGAGGGC
The DNA here is from genome assembly GCA_964595215.1 of uncultured Rubrivivax sp. Lineage (GTDB taxonomy): Bacteria > Pseudomonadota > Gammaproteobacteria > Burkholderiales > Burkholderiaceae_C > Rubrivivax. The sequence continues at coordinate 86 of CAZQPN010000409.1, forward strand.
TTGCTGCTGGTGCACAACACGTTGGTCGGATTGGGGCTGCGCGAGCGGGTGAAGGTCGGCGCCGCCGGCAAGATCGTCAGCGCCTTCGACATCGCGCGCGCGATGTCGCTCGGCGCCGACTGGTGCAACGCGGCGCGCGGCTTCATGTTTGCGCTCGGCTGCATCCAGGCCCAGACCTGCCACACCGGCAACTGCCCGACCGGCGTCACGACGCAGGACCCGCTGCGCCAGAGGGCGCTCGTCGTGCCCGACAAGGCCGAACGCGTGCACCGTTTCCACGGAGAGACGCTGAAAGCGCTCAAGGAACTGACGCAGGCCGCGGGACTCGCGCACCCGAACGAGTTCCGGACCACGCACATCGTGCGCCGCGTCTCCAAGAGCGACGTGCGCCTGCTCGCCAACCTGCTGCCGCGCGTCCAGCCGGGCGAACTTCTGGCGGCCATCGACGGCCGCGCGGCGTGGCCGCACAAGGTGTACGAGCTGTACTGGCCACTGGCCTCGGCGCAGGACTTCGCGGCCACGCCGCCGGCGGCGATCGGCTCGCACGCCTGAGGTCGCGGCCTCAGGTGCCGCCGACGTCACGCCTTCAGATAGGCGGCCTTTCCCCCCAGCCAGCGGGCCACCTGGGCCCGGGCCGTGTCAGGCTGCTCGCGCAGCAGGCGCGGCGCGCGCGCGCGCGCCTGCGCCAGCAGCGCGTCGTCGGCCTGCAGGTCGGCGAAGCGCAGCAGCGCGTCGCCGCTCTGGCGCGCGCCGAGGAACTCGCCCGGGCCGCGGATCGCCAGGTCGCGGCGCGCGATCTCGAAGCCGTCGGTCGTCTCGGCCATCGCACGCAGGCGCGCCTTGCCGGTGTCGGACAGCGGGGCCGTGTACAGCAGCACGCAGGCGCTGGCGACCGCGCCGCGGCCGACGCGCCCGCGCAACTGGTGCAGCTGCGCCAGGCCGAAGCGCTCGGCGTGCTCGATCACCATCAGGCTGGCGTTGGGCACGTCGACGCCGACCTCGATCACCGTCGTGGCCACCAGCACCGCGATCTTGCCGGCGTCGAAGCGCGCCATCACCGCGGCCTTGTCGGCCGGCGCCATGCGGCCATGCAGCAGACCGACCTCGACCCCGGGCAACGCGGTCGAGAGCTCGGCGTGGGTCTCTGTCGCGTTCTTCAGGTCCAGCGCCTCCGACTCCTCGACCAGCGGGCAGACCCAGTAGACCTGCTTGCCCTGCGCGACCTCGTCGCCGATGCGTGCGACCACCTCCGGCCGGCGGCCGTCGGCGAAGACCTTGGTGACGATGGGCGTGCGGCCGGGCGGCAGCGCATCGATGATGCTGACGTCGAGATCGGCGTAGTAGGTCATTGCCAGCGTGCGCGGGATCGGCGTCGCGCTCATCATCAGCAGGTGCGGCTCGGGCGCGCCGGCGGCGGCGCGGTCATTGTCACGGCCGCCGTTGCCGGCGGGCGTGGCCGCGGCGCGCAGCGCCAGGCGCTGGGCGACGCCGAAGCGGTGCTGCTCGTCGACGATCGCCAGCCCCAGGCGCGCGAAGTTCACGCCGTCCTGGATCATCGCCTGCGTGCCGACCGCCAGCATCGCCTCGCCCGACTCGACCCGCTCGCGCATCTCGCGCCGCGCCTTGCCGCGCCGGCTACCGGTCAGCCAGGCGGTCGTCACGCCCAGCGGCTCGAGCCACTGCACCAGCTTGCGGAAGTGCTGTTCAGCCAGGATCTCGGTCGGCGCCATCAGCGCGCATTGCCAGCCGGCGTCGATCGCCGCCGCCGCCGCCAGCGCCGCGACCACCGTCTTGCCGGCGCCGACATCGCCCTGCAGCAGCCGGTTCATCGGCCGGTCGCGCGCGAGGTCGGCCGCGATCTCGTCGACGACACGGGACTGCGCCGCCGTCAGCGGCCAGGGCAGCGTTGCACGCAGCCGCTCGGCGAGACCGCCCGGCCGTGCCGCCAGGACCGGCGCGCGCAGCGCGGCGCGCTCCTCGCGCGCCGTCTGCTGCGCGATCTGCTGCGCCAGCAGCTCGTCGAACTTCAGCCGCTGCCAGGCCGGGTCGCTGCGGTCCTCCAGCGTCGACAGCGGCGTGCCCGGGGGCGGATGGTGCAGCCGCTGCAGCGCCTCGCGCAGCGGCGGCAGGCCGGCCGGCACGCAGCCCGCTGGCAGCAGCTCGTGCAGCGGCGCGCGCGACAGCGCCGACGCCACGGCCTTTCGCAGGTAGGCCTGCGGCAGCTGCGCGCTCGTCGGGTAGACCGGCGTCAGCGCGGCCGGCAGCGGTGTCGACGGCTCGACCGCGCGCACCGCCGGGTGCACCATCTCGCGGCCGAAGAAGCCGTGCCGGACCTCGCCGCGCACGCGCAGCAGGCGGCCCGGCGCCCATTGCTTCTGCTGGCCCGGGTGGAAGTGCAGGAAACGCAGCACGAGCTCGCCGCTGGCATCGGCGAGCCGGACGACCAGCTGCCGGCGCGGCCGCGGCTCGATGCGCGCGTCGAGCACCGTGCCTTGCACCTGGGCCGGTGCGCCCTCGCGCGCACTGCCGATCGGTACCAGCCGCGTCTCGTCCTCGTAGCGCAGCGGCAGGTGCAGCGCGAGGTCGATGTCACGCTGCAGCCCGAGCTTGGCCAAGGCGCGCGCCGGGCCGCTGGCCGCGGCCGCGCGCGGCGCCGCGGTCGACGTCGCCGCAGCGGAAGACGCGGTGGCAGGGGCAGGAGGGGCCGGCGGCATGGAACAATTCTGCCCGCGGCACACTCTGTCAGGCCGGTCCCACGAGATGCCCATGCCTGCCTTCACCGTCGCCGACTTCGACTTCGCGCTGCCGCCCGAGCTGATTGCCCAGCACCCGGCCCCCGAGCGCAGCGGCGCACGCCTGCTCGACGGCACCGGCGCGCTGCCGGTGGACCGCGTGTTCCGCGACCTGCCGCAGCTTCTGCACCCGGGCGACCTGATCGTCTTCAACGACACCAAGGTCATCAAGGCGCGGCTGCACGGCGAGAAGCCCACCGGCGGCGCGGTCGAGGCGCTGGTCGAGCGCGTGCTGCCGGGCGTCGAGCGCGGCGTGTTCGAGGTCTGGGCCCACCTGCGCGCCAGCAAGTCGCCCAAGGCGGGCGGCCGGGTCCGCTTCGCCGACGCCTTCGATGCCGAGGTGCTCGGCCGCGCCGGGCCGGAGGGCGAGCTGTTCCACCTGCGCTTGCCCGCCGATCCGTTGGCGCTGCTGGCGCGCCACGGCCACGTGCCGCTGCCGCCCTACATCACGCACGCCGACGCGCCCGAGGACGAGGCGCGCTACCAGACCGTGTTCGCCAGCCGCCCGGGCGCGGTGGCCGCGCCGACGGCGTCGCTGCA
>CAZQPN010000410.1:0-3411 GCA_964595215.1 uncultured Rubrivivax sp.
GTGCCGGCCTGGGCGGCGGCAACGACGAGCGCGAGCAGACGCTGAACCAGATGCTCGTCGAGATGGACGGCTTCGAGACCAACCTCGGCGTCATCGTGATGGCGGCCACCAACCGGCCCGACATCCTCGACCCGGCGCTGCTGCGCCCGGGCCGCTTCGACCGCCAGGTCTACGTCACGCTGCCCGACGTGCGCGGCCGCGAGCAGATCCTCAACGTGCACATGCGCAAGGTGCCGGTCGGCAACGACATCAAGGCCGACATCCTGGCACGCGGCACGCCGGGCTTTTCGGGTGCCGATCTGGCCAACCTGGTCAACGAGGCGGCGCTCTTCGCCGCGCGCCGGAGTGCGCGCGTCGTCGAGATGATCGACTTCGAGAAGGCCAAGGACAAGATCATGATGGGCCCCGAGCGCAAGTCCATGGTCATGCCCGAGGAGGAGCGCAAGAACACGGCCTACCACGAGGCGGGCCACGCGCTGGTCGCGCGCCTGATGCCCAAGACCGACCCGGTGCACAAGGTCACCGTGATCCCGCGCGGCCGCGCGCTCGGGGTCACGATGCAGCTGCCCGAGGGCGACCGCTACAGCATGGACAAGGAGCGCATGCTGTCGACCATCTCGGTGCTGTTCGGCGGTCGCATCGCCGAGGAGGTGTTCATGCACCAGATGACCACCGGCGCCAGCAACGACTTCGAGCGCGCGACGCACCTGGCACGCGACATGGTGATGCGCTACGGCATGTCCGACGAACTCGGCCCGATGGTCTATGCGGAGAACGAGGGAGAGGTCTTCCTCGGCCGCAGCATCACCAAGCAGGTCAACATGTCCGAGGCGACGATGGTCAAGGTTGACAAGGAGGTCCGCCGCATCATCGACGAGCAGTACACGATCGCGCGCAAGCACATCGAGGAAAACCAGGACAAGATGCACGCGATGGCCAAGGCGCTGCTCGACTGGGAGACCATCGACAGCGACCAGATCAACGACATCATGGAAGGCAAGCCGCCACGCCCCCCCAAGGACTGGACGCCCAGCAGCAGCAAGCCGGCCGAGCCCAAGCCGCCGGTCAAGCCGGACGAGGCGCCGGCTGCGGCCTGATCCGGCGCGCACGGACCACATCATCGACGGGGCCACGGCCCCGTCGCCCGTTTTCCGACGCCTCTTCACCGACGCCGCGCGCATGCACTGGCAGACGAGCCGCTTCACGATCGACCTGACCCGGCCGCGGGTCATGGGCATCGTCAATGTCACGCCCGACTCGTTCTCCGACGGCGGCCTGCACGCGCGGCCCGAGGACGCCGCCGCGCACTGCGATCGCCTGGTGGCCGAGGGCGCAGACATGCTGGACATCGGCGGCGAGTCGACGCGTCCCGGCGCGCGCACGCCCGACACGACCGAGGAGCTGGCGCGCGTGCGGCCGGTGCTGGCGCACGCCGTCAGGCTGGGCGTGCCGGTCTCCGTCGACACCAGCGATCCGGTCGTCATGCGGGCGGCGCTCGACCTGGGCGTGGACATCGTCAACGACGTGCGCGCACTGCGCCGCCCGGGCGCGGTCGACGCCGTGGCGGCACATCCGTCGGCCGGCGTGTGCCTGATGCACATGCAGGGCGAGCCTGGCGTGATGCAGCACGATCCGGCCTACGGCGACGTGGTCACCGAGGTGCGTGACTTCCTGCGCGAGCGCTGGCAGGCGCTGGCGGCCGTCGGCGTGGCCGATGGGCGTATCGTGCTGGACCCGGGGATCGGCTTCGGCAAGACGGTCGCGCACAACCTGGCCTTGATGCGGCGGCAGGGCGAGTTGCTGGCCCTCGGCAGGCCGTTGCTGGTCGGATGGTCGCGCAAGTCGACGCTCGGCGCGCTGACGGGGCGGATCGTCGGCGAGCGGCTCGCGGCGAGCGTGGCGGCGGCGCTGATGGCCGTCGAGCGCGGCGCGCGGGTGGTGCGGGTGCACGACGTCGCCGGCACGGTCGACGCGTTGAAACTGTGGCAGGCCGTCCAGGCCGCCTGAGAAGGTCCGGTGGCAGGCCGGGCACGACAACGAGGGAGTGGGCAGATGAGCAGGCGATTCTTCGGCACCGACGGCATTCGGGGCACTGTGGGCGTCGAGCCCATCACCCCCGACTTCATGCTTCGTCTGGGCCACGCCGTGGGGCGGGTCCTGCGGCAGGACGGCGTGCAGCCGACGGTGCTGATCGGCAAGGACACGCGCATCTCCGGCTACATGATCGAATCGGCGCTGGAGGCGGGGTTCGCGTCGGCCGGCGTGAACGTCCTGCTGTCGGGTCCGCTGCCGACGCCGGGCGTGGCCTACCTCACGCGCGCGCTGCGGCTGGACCTGGGCGTCGTCATCAGCGCGTCGCACAACGCCTACCCGGACAACGGCATCAAGTTCTTCTCTCAGCGTGGCGAGAAGCTGTCCGACGAGTGGGAGCGCGCGGTGGAGGCGGCGCTGGACGAACCGGCGCAGTGGGTTGCTTCCGGTTCGCTGGGCAAGGCGCAGCGGCTGGAAGACGCGCGCGGGCGCTACATCGAGTTCTGCAAGAGCACGGTGCCGCACAGCCTGTCTCTTCGCGGCATGAAGGTCGTCGTCGACGCGGCACACGGCGCCGCCTACCATGTCGCGCCGGACGTGTTCCACGAGCTCGGCGCCGATGTCGTCACCATCGGCTGCAGTCCGGACGGGCTGAACATCAACGACGGCGTTGGCGCCACGGCGCCGCAGGCGCTCGTGCGTGCCGTGGCCGAACATCGTGCCGACTATGGCATCGCCCTCGATGGCGACGCCGACCGACTGCAATTGGTCGACGCCGCGGGACGCCTGTACAACGGGGACGAACTGCTCTACGTGCTGGCGGCTGACAGGCTGGCGCAGGGCCAGGCGGTGCCCGGCGTGGTCGGCACGCTGATGACCAACATGGCGATCGAGCAGGCGCTGCGCGCGCGCAACGTGCCGATGGTGCGCGCCAAGGTCGGCGACCGTTACGTGCTGGAGGAGTTGGTGGCGCGCGACTGGCAGCTCGGCGGCGAGGGTTCCGGCCACCTGCTGGCGCTCGACCGTCACACGACAGGCGACGGCATCGTCAGCGCACTGCAGGTGCTGCTGGCGGTGCGGCGATCCGGCGGCACACTGGCGTCACTGCTCGAGGGCGTCGAGCTGTTCCCGCAGACGCTCGTCAACGTCCGCCTGCCGTCGCTCGACGGCTGGCAGGACAACGCGGCCCTCGCGGCCGAGCGCCGCGCCATCGAGGCGCAGCTCGGCCATGCCGGACGCGTGCTGATCCGAGCCTCGGGCACGGAGCCGCTGCTGCGCGTCATGGTCGAGGCCCGCGATGCCGACCAGGCACGCACGGCCGCCGAACGGCTGGCCCGGGCGGCCCAGGTCTCCGGGCCGGCGTCGCTCGCGGCGGCTTGA
>CAZQPN010000411.1:0-3401 GCA_964595215.1 uncultured Rubrivivax sp.
CGGCCGACAGGGCCATCGGTAGAATCCCGCAGCGCGTCACCTCCCCATCGAAAGCTGTTCCCATGAGCCTGCACAACGTGTCGCCGGGCGCCAAGGCGCCAGACGAGTTCAACGTCATCATCGAGATCCCGATGAACGGCGATCCGATCAAGTACGAGGTCGACCACGAGACCGGCGCACTGTTCGTCGACCGCTTCATGTCGACCTCGATGCACTACCCGTGCAATTACGGCTACATCCCGGACACGCTGGCCGACGACGGCGACCCGGTGGACGTGCTCGTCATCACGCCGGTGCCGCTGATCCCGGGCGTGGTCGTCACCTGCCGGCCGATCGGCATGCTGAAGATGGACGACGAGGCCGGCGGCGACAACAAGCTGCTGGCGGTGCCGATCGACAAGATACTGTCCATCTACACCCAGTGGAAGACGCCGCAGGACATGAACCCGATGCGGCTGAAGACGATCCAGCACTTCTTCGAGCACTACAAGGACCTCGAGGAAGGCAAGTGGGTCAAGGTGGTCGGCTGGGAAGGCCCCGACGCTGCCCGCGAGGAGGTGCGCACGGGCATCGCCAACTGGCGCGCGACGCACCCGGACTGACCCGGGTCGACGGACCGGGACGCCTCGCGGCGCCCCCAAGTCGAGGTTGGGCGGCGTCGCCGGTCGTGCCATCGCGGCCGCGCCGACCCCCGCCCGCGGAGGCCCGCCTGCGGGCAGCTCAGTCCGGCGCGCGCTTGAAAGGCGTGCGGTCCTGGAGCTCGTCCACGTAGCGGCTCACGCCGACGCCCTCGCCGGCGAGAAAGTCCGCCACCGCGGCCGAGAAGCGGTCGTCGCTCAGCCAGTGGGCCGAGTGCGTGCGCACCGGCAGCAGCCCGCGCGCCATCTTGTGCTCGCCCTGGGCGCCGCCCTCGAAGCGCTCGAAGCCGTTCGCCAGGCACCAGGCGAGCGGCTGGTAGTAGCAGGCCTCGAAGTGCAGGCAGGGCACGTGGCGCGTCGCACCCCAGTAGCGGCCCCAGGCCGTGCGACGCGCCCGGTCCACCGCCACCAGCGACACCGCGATGCGCTCGTCGCCCTGGACGGCGACGAACATCACCCAGTGCGCCGCCATCGAGCGGCCGACGCGGGCGAAGAAGTCGCGCGTCAGGTAGGGCGTCGAGTGGTGCGCCTCGTAGGTGCCGGTGTAGCAGGCGTGGAAAAGGTCCCACAGGCCCTCGTCGATCGCCGCGCCCTCGACGATCTCGAAGCGCACGCCAGCGTCGGCGACCCGGCGGCGCTCCTGCTGGATCTTCTTGCGCTTGTCGCGCTGCATGCGGGCGAGCAGGTCGTCGAAGCCGGCGCAGGGCGCGGCGGCGTCCTGCATCCAGTGGAACTGCACGCCCTCGCGCTGCAGCCAGCCGGTGCCGGCGCAGGCGTGGCGGTCGGCCTCGTCGGGGAACAGCAGGTGCACCGACGACAGCTGCGACGCCGCGGCCAGCTCGCGCAGCGTCGCGGCCAGCGCGACACGGGCGTCGTCGTCCTGCGCCAGCAGCCGCGTGCCGGGCACCGGCGTAAACGGCACCGCGCACAGCAGCTTGGGGTAGTAGGCCAGCCCGTGGCGGCGGTAAGCGTCGGCCCAGGCCCAGTCGAACACGTACTCGCCGTACGAGTGACCCTTCAGGTAGAGGGGGCAGGCTGCCGCCAGCGCGCCGTCGCGCTCCAGCGTGACGAAGCGCGGCGCCCAGCCGGTGTCCGGCACGGCGCTGCCGGACGCGTGCAGCGCGAGCAGGTACTCGTGGCGCATGAACGGCGTCGGCGACGGGCAGCGCTCCAGCAGCGCGTTCCAGGCCGCGGCGTCGACCGTGCCGGGCTCGTCGTGGACCCGGGTGACATAATCGATCGCTGCGATGTGAACCTCCGGCAACTCAGTGCAAACCGTCTTGAAAGTGGCGCTGGCGCAGATCAACGCCACGGTGGGCGACTTGGCCGGCAATGGGCGTCGCATCGCCGACGCGGCACGCCGCGCGCATGCCCAGGGCGCGCGTGTCGTGGTGGCGCCGGAGCTCGCGCTGTCGGGCTATCCGCCGGAAGATCTGCTGCTGCGCCCGGCGTTCATGCAGGCCTGCCGCGATGCGCTGCACACGCTGGCGGCGGAACTGGCGGATTGCGACGGACTGCATGTCGTGGTGGGCCACCCGCACCAGTGGGGCGAGCGGGGCGATGTTAGGTCGAAGTCGCACGCCGTGCAGCAGCGCTTCAACGCGGCCTCGGTGCTCGCGGGGGGGCGGGTCGTCGCGACCTACTGCAAGCGCGAGCTGCCCAACTACCAGGTCTTCGACGAGCGGCGCTACTTCGCCTCCGGACGCGACGCCGGCCACGGCGCGGTCGTCTTCGACGCCGGCGGCCTGCGCCTGGGCCTGCTGATCTGCGAGGACGCCTGGACCGAGGAGCCGGCGCGCATCGCCCGCGACGCCGGCGCGCAGGTGTTGTGCGTGCTCAACGCGTCGCCCTTCCACATCGACAAGGCCGAGGAGCGCGAGCAGCGCATGGCCGAGCGCGCCCGCGCGGTCGGCCTGCCGCTGCTGTACAGCCACCTCGTCGGCGGGCAGGACGAGGTCGTGTTCGACGGCGCGTCGTTCGCGGTCGACGCCCAGGGTCGGGTGGCGGCGCGCGCGCCGAGCTTCGAAGAGCACCTGCTGCTGTGCGAGCTCGACGCCGCCGGTGGCGTGCGCGGCGATCTGCACCCGGTGCCGGTGCCCGAGGCGCAGGCCTGGGCCGCGCTCGTGACCGGGGTGCGCGACTACATCGACAAGAACGGCTTCCCGGGCGCCATCATCGGCCTGTCAGGTGGTGTCGATTCGGCGCTCGTGCTGGCGGTCGCGGTCGACGCGCTGGGCGCCGACCGTGTGCGCACCGTCATGATGCCGTCGCCGTACACGGCGGACATCTCGTGGCTGGACGCGCGCGACATGGCCGAGCGGCTGGGCGTGCGCCACGACGAGATCCCGATCGCGCCGATGTTCGAGGCCTTCCGCGGCGCGCTCGCGAACCTGTTCGCCGGCTTGCCCGAGGACACGACGGAGGAGAACCTGCAGGCGCGCATCCGCGGCATGCTGCTGATGGCGCTGTCCAACAAGTTCGGGTCCATCGTGCTGACGACCGGCAACAAGAGCGAGATGGCGACCGGCTACTGCACGCTGTACGGCGACATGGCCGGCGGCTTCGCCGTCATCAAGGACGTCGTCAAGACCCTGGTCTACCGGCTGTGCCACTGGAAGAACGCGCAGCCGACGCGGCGCGCGGACGGCAGCGTCGGGCCGGTGATCCCGGAGCGCATCCTGACGCGGCCGCCGTCGGCCGAGCTCAAGCCCGACCAGACCGACCAGGACAGCCTGCCGCCCTACGAGGTGCTCGACGCCATCG
>CAZQPN010000412.1:0-3388 GCA_964595215.1 uncultured Rubrivivax sp.
TGCGCTGCAGCTGGCGCACCTCGAACGGCGTCACCAGGCCCTTGGCCGCCAGCTCGGTCCAGGTGCGCCCGAGGCCGGCCGCGCGCGCGACCCAGATCACGACCTGCAGGTCGCGCAGGCCGCCCGGGCTTTCCTTGCAGTTGGGCTCGAGCGCGTAGGGCGTGCCCTCGTACTTGGTGTGGCGCTGGCGCATCTCGGCCGTCTTGGCGCGCAGGAAGGCCCGCGCGTCCATCGCCGCCTCGCGCGCGCGCCGGAACTCCTCGAAGGTGCGGCGGGCGCCACAGACCCGGCGCGACTCGAGCAGCGCGGTCTGCACCGTGACGTCGCGCGCCGCCTCGGCCAGGCACTCGTCGACGCTGCGCACCGACGAGCCGATCTCCAGACCCAGGTCCCAGCAGCCGGCGATGAACTGCTCGACGCCGGCGCGCCAGCGCGCATCGCCCAGCGGATCGCCGCCGGGCAGCAGCACCAGCACGTCGACGTCGGAGTAGGGATAGAGCTCGCCGCGTCCGTAGCCACCCACGGCCACCAGCGTGGCGCCCGGCGGCAGGTCGCAGCGGTCCCACAGCGCGGTCAGGGCCCGGTCGGCGTGGCGCGCCAGCGCGCGCACGAAGCGGCTGGCCCCGGCGATGCTGGGGCGGCCGGCGGAGAAGCGCTCGACGAGATGCGCCTTGCCGGCGCGCACCTGCTCGCGCAACTCGGCCATCGTCGTCGCCGTCGAGCTTGGCGCGGCGGCCGGTCGTGCCGGCGCGCTCGGCAATGCGGACACGCTGCGGCTCAGGACGCCGCCAGCGCGGCGGGCTCGACGAAGGCCGGGGCCGGCGGACTGCCGGCCGACAGCGTCAGCACCTCGACCCCCGTCTCGGTGACGAGCACGGTGTGCTCCCACTGCGCCGACAGCGAGCGGTCCTTGGTGACGATGGTCCAGCCGTCGCCGAGCTCGCGGATGTCGCGCCGCCCGGCGTTGATCATCGGCTCGATCGTGAAGGTCATGCCGGGCCGGAGCTCGTCGAGCGTGCCCGGCCGGCCGTAGTGCAGCACCTGCGGCTCCTCGTGGAACTTGCGTCCGATGCCGTGGCCGCAGAACTCGCGCACGATGGAGAAGCCGTTGCTCTCGGCGAACGTCTGGATCGCGTGCCCGATGTCGCCCAGCCGCACGCCGGGGCGCACCTTGGCGATGCCCTTCCACATCGCCTCGTAGGTCAGATGGCACAGCCGCCGGGCCTGGATCGAGCCGTCGCCGACGACGAACATGCGGCTGGTGTCGCCGTGCCAGCCGTCCTTGATGACGGTGACGTCGATGTTGACGATGTCGCCGTTCTTCAGCGCGCGGTCGTTCGGGATGCCGTGACAGACCTGGTGGTTGACCGAGGTGCAGATCGACGCCGGGTAGGGCGTGTAGCCGGGCGGCGCGTAGTTCAGCGGCGCCGGCACCGCGTGCTGCACGTGCACGATGTGGTCGTGCGCGAGGCGGTCGAGCTCCTGCGTGGTGACGCCAGGTTTGACGTGGGGCGTGAGCATGTCCAGCACCTCGGACGCGAGGCGGCCGGCCACACGCATGCCGTCGATCTCGGCGCCGGTCTTGATCGTGATCGTCATGGAGGGATTATCCCACCCGGGCTCCTAAAATGCCGGGTTCACCCCGATCCCGACGCCCCATGCCCGCCCAACCGCCGTCCCCGCTGCACTTCGAGGGCGGCAACGCCCTGTCGGACTTTCGCGCCCGCGCCCTGCTGCCGCGGCTGCAGGCGGCCTGCCCGCGCATCACCGGCGTGGCGGCGCGCCACGTTCACTGGGTGGCGCTGGACGCGCCGCTGCCAGCCGGCGGGCGCGACAAGCTGGCGGCGCTGCTGGATGTCGGCGACCCGTACGCGGGCCCGGCCAGCACCTCCGACAGCGCGCTGATCGTCGTCATGCCGCGGCTGGGCACGGTCTCGCCGTGGGCCAGCAAGGCGACCGACATCGCCCACAACTGCGGCCTGGCGGCCGGCGTGCTGCACCGCATCGAGCGTGTGACCGAGTTCCGGCTGACCGTGAAGTCCGGCCTGCTCGGCGGCGCCCGGCCGTTGACCGAGGCCGAGCGCGACGCCGTCGCCGCCTTGCTGCACGACCGCATGACCGAGAGCGTGGCCTTCGAGCGTGGTGCCGCGGCGCACCTGTTCGACCCGCAGCCGGCGCCGCCGCTGGTGCACGTCGACGTGCGGGGCGAAGGCCGGGCGGCACTGGTGCGCGCCAACGGCGAGTTCGGCCTGGCGCTGTCGGACGACGAAATCGACTACCTGGTCGATGCCTTCGGCCGGCTCGGGCGCAACCCGAGCGACGTCGAACTGATGATGTTCGCGCAGGCCAACAGCGAGCACTGCCGGCACAAGATCTTCAATGCCCGCTTCCGCCTCGACGACGAGGACATGCCGCACTCGTTGTTCGCGATGATCCGCCACACCCAGGCGCAGTCGCCGCAGCTCACCCTGAGTGCCTACAAGGACAACGCGGCGGTGGTGGAAGGCTTCGAGCGGCGCGCCTTTCATGCCGCCGCCGATGGTCTCTACAGCCACGGCCCGCTGCTGCCGGCGGCGTTCTCGATCAAGGTGGAGACCCACAACCATCCGACCGCGATTGCTCCCTTCCCCGGTGCGGCCACCGGCTCGGGCGGCGAGATCCGCGACGAGGGCGCTGTGGGGCGGGGCGGCAAGCCCAAGGCCGGGCTGACCGGCTTTTCCGTCAGTCATCTGCGCATTCCCGGTCTGGCGCGGCCATGGGAGGCGCCGCGGGCGCTGAATCCGCGCATGGCGACGGCGCTCGACATCATGATTGAAGGGCCGATCGGCGCCGCCGCCTTCAACAACGAGTTCGGCCGTCCGGCGCTGGCCGGTTACTTCCGCAGTTTCGAGGTGCCGGTGCCGGATAGCACCGATGTGCGCGCCTACGACAAGCCGATCATGCTCGCCGGCGGGCTGGGTACCGTCGATCCGGCACTGGTCGAGAAGCAGCGCCTGCAGCCGGGCGACGCGGTGATCGTGCTCGGCGGTCCGGCGATGCTGATCGGCCTCGGCGGCGGCGCGGCCTCCAGCGTGGCGTCGGGCGAAAGCGCCTCCGACCTGGACTTCGCCTCCGTGCAGCGGGACAACGCCGAGATGGAGCGCCGCTGTCAGGAGGTGATCGACGCCTGCTGTGCGCTGGGGGTCGACAACCCGATTCAGCTCATTCACGACGTCGGCGCCGGGGGCCTGTCGAATGCCCTGCCGGAGCTGGTCAAGGACGCCGGCGTCGGCGGGCGCTTCGACCTGCGCCGGATCCCCAGTGCCGATCCCGGCATGGCCCCAGTGGAGATCTGGTGCAACGAGGCGCAGGAGCGCTATGTGCTTGGCGTGCCGCCGGAGCGGCTCGA
>CAZQPN010000413.1:0-3385 GCA_964595215.1 uncultured Rubrivivax sp.
TCTTGGCCATCGACTTGTTGGCGCTGGCGTTGAGCCAGTTGAAGGCCGCCTTCAGCACGACCACCAGCGCGACGATCGCCCAGCCCCAGTTGCCCAGCAGCGCGTGCAGCTGGGTCAGCAGCCAGAACAGCGGCTTGGACAGGATGGTGAACCAGCCGTAGTCCTTGACCAGGTCCAGGCCCGGCGCCAGCTCGGCGAGCTTGTACTCCTCCTGCGGGCCGGCATAGAGCGTCGCCACGTGGGTCCGCGTCGCACCAGGCTCCAGCACGCCGAGCGGCGTGACCATGGCCACCGAGTACAGGTTGTCCGACACGCGCGCGGTGCGGAACTCGCGCGGCTGCGACGACGGCAGCAGCCAGGCCGACGTGAAGTAGTGCTGGACCATCGCGATCCAGCCGTCGTCGGCGCTCCTGGCGTGGCTGGCGTCGCCGTCGGCGATGTCCTTGAAGTCGATCTTCTGGAACTTGGCCGCCTCGGTGTAGACCGCCGGGCCGGTGAAGGTGAAGTAGAACGACGACTCGCCCGGCGGCGGATTGCCGTCGCGCGACAGCTGCAGGTACAGCTGCGGCTCCACGGCCTGGCTGCTGCCATTGCTCAGCTCGTGCGTGACCGCGATGTCGTAGCGGCCACGCGGCAGGCGGAAGGTCTTGACGAGACCCACGCCATCGGCGCCCGTGGTCTCGAAGCTGATGCTGACGTCCTCGGCACCTTCGGCCAGCTCGCGCGGCCCCGGGCGCACTGTCATCGGCGTCAGGTGCGTCGGCAACGCCGTGCCGGGGCGCGTCGTGATCAGCCCCGTCTGTGCCAGATAGACGCGCGCCGGCTGCTGCGCCATCAGCTGGACCGGGCGACCCTCGTTCTGCGGGTCCGCATAGTCCAGCAGTTCCAGCCCGACGAGCGTGCCGCCGCGGCTGTCGAAGGTGGCCCGCAGCACGTCGGTGGTGACGGTCACGCGCTCCGCAGCGGCAGCGGCGGCACCGGTCGGGACGTCCCCCGGCGCAGCCGACGCGCCCGGCGTGGCCGCGATCGCGCCTGTGGCCGGCGCCATCGCGGCCGGCACGCCCGACGCCTCGGGCCCCGGTGGCGCCGCCGCACTGGCCGGCGGACGCGAAGGGCCGCCGAAGATCGTCGGCTGCCCGGTGTGCTTGTTCCACGCGTCCCAGAGCAGGACGAGCGACATCGTGAAGACCACCCACAGCAGGGTGCGGCGCATGTCGGTCATGAAGGATTCCGGTTCGAAACGGGTTCGTCGATCGAGTCGTCACCCGCGCCCAGGCCGAACCTCGTGAACAGGCCCGGGGCGCGCGCCGGCACCGGGTCCAGACCGCCGTCGCACCACGGGTGGCAGCGCAGCAGCCGCCCGGCGGCCAGCGTCGCGCCGGCGGCCGCACCGTGGCGCCGCAGCGCGTCCAGCGCGTACTGCGAACAGGTCGGCTCGAAACGGCAGGCATTGCCCAGCCAGGGCTTGAGCAGGTAGCGGTAGGCCTGCACGATGCCGATCAGGGCCAGGCGCGGCCAGTCACGCACGGTCGGCGCGGTCATCGGTGGTGCCCCTCCTCAGGCCGCCGGCACGGCCGGCGTACGCCGGCCGCTGCCGCGGTGCGTCAGCAGGACGTCGAGCTCGGTCCGCACCGCTCGCCGCAAAGCGTCCGACGCGGCAGACACGAAGTGAGCACGCGCAAAGCCGGCGCGCAAGCGGACCACCCACAGGCCCGCCGGCAGGCGTGTCCGGTGGCGCTCCATCGCGGCGCGTATCTGGCGCCGCAACAGGTTGCGCGTCACCGACCGTCGCGCCAGGCGCTTGGGCAGCACGGTGCCCAACCAGTGTCCGGGCGGTGATTCATCCACAGGCAGCTTCGGGTTGTCCGCCTGCCCTGTGGACAAGTCGACGGGCACCGGCTCGCGGACAGGCCGCCGCGGCGCCCAGGGGCGCTGCGGCAGGTGGTGGACCGCGAAGTGCTCACTCCGCGCCCAGGTGGGTGCGGCACGCAGGCGCTCGAAGTCGGCACTGTGGACAAGTCGGCCCATCACGGACAGCGGGCCATCCGTCCCACGGTCGGCCGTCAGGCCAGGCGCTTGCGGCCCTTGGCGCGGCGCGCCTTGATGACCGCGCGACCGCCGCGCGTCTTCATGCGGACGAGAAAGCCGTGCGTGCGGGCGCGGCGGGTCTTGGAAGGCTGGTAGGTGCGCTTCATGACAGCTCCTGTCTTGGAGGGTGGGATCGGTGGAAGTGGTACTCACAGGAGCCTGGGTGCCGCGGGCCGCCAGCGCAGCTGGCTTCCCCGCCACGCATCGCCCGCATGCCGCCTTCGCCCGGGTCCGGACCGCCAAAGCATCCGGCTCCCCTGTCGTCGGCGCGCCACGGCCCTCGCCCGGCAGCCACCTGCGGCGCTTTGCGCACCCACGGCAGCCGCCCGGCCCGCTTTTTTGCGGTTTCGGGAAACCCACGATTACAGCAAAAAACCCGTTCCCGGTCAAACACTTGCACGAGAACCGGCGGCTGTGCGGGGGGCTTGACCCTCGGACCGAAACTGTGGATAACTCGCTTCCCCGTGCGCCTTCCGAGGCCGCGGCAGCCTCCCACAGAAGAAGATTTCCACAACCCCATGAGCCTCGACCTCTGGCAACGCGGCTGCGAACGCCTGGCCAGTGAGCTGCCCGAGCAGCAGTTCAATACCTGGATTCGCCCCCTGCCGGCGCCCGACGTGCAACCGGCCGAAGAAGGCACGCTGCGCCTGGCGCTGCGCGTGCCCAACCGCTTCAAGCTCGACTGGATCCGCACCCAGTACGCTGGGCGCATCGAGTCCGTGCTCAGCGATCTCGCGGGCCGGCCCGTTCTGCTCGAGCTGGCGCTCGCGCCGCGCGAGGTACCCACGGCAGCACCGTTGCGGCCGGTGCCGCGCCCGGGGACCACCGATGCCGACGGGGCAAACGATCCCAACGGTGCTCCGGTGGCCGCGCCTGCGGCCATCGTTCCGCCAAGCGCCACGCGCCACAAGCTCAACACCAGCCTGACCTTCGACACCCTGGTGCCAGGCCGCGCCAACCAGATGGCGCGCACGGCTGCGCTGCACGTCGCCGGCGCGCCGGGCCAGATGTACAACCCGCTGTTCATCTACGGCGGGGTCGGCCTGGGCAAGACGCACCTGGTGCACGCGGTCGGCAACGCGCTGCTGGCCGATCGTCCGGACGCCCGAGTGCTCTACCTGCACGCCGAGCAGTTCATCAGCGACGTCGTGCGCAACTACCAGCGCAAGACCTTCGACGAACTGAAGGCCAAGTACCATCAGCTCGACCTGCTGCTGATCGACGACGTGCAGTTCTTCGCCGGCAAGGAGCGCACCCAGGAGGAGTTCTTCAACGCCTTCGAGGCGCTGCTGGCCAA
>CAZQPN010000414.1:0-3383 GCA_964595215.1 uncultured Rubrivivax sp.
CGTGCATTACGCCGACCTCCCGGTTATGCCGACACTGCACCGCCGGTGCTCATCGCGGGCGGCGCACGGGTGTTCGAGGTCGGCATATTCAGAGCGACTTCAGGAAGCTGAGCAACTCGTCAGGCGGGCGATACCGGCGCAGCTTGGCGTCGGGCATTCGAGTGCGCGCCAGAGCAGCCTCCTTGATGCCCAGGTGCGCGTGCAGGTAGATCGAGGTGGTATCGACGCGCTCGTGGCCGAGCCACAGAGCGATGACGGTCGGGTGAACCCCAGCTTCAAGCAGTCGCATGGCGGCCGTGTGTCGAAGCACATGTGCTGTGACGCGCTTGCCGACCAGGCTGGGGCATCGGATGGCGGCGTTGGCAACGTACACGTCGAGGCGATGCTCGATCGCGTCGCGGCTCAGCGCAGCGCCGGCCCGCGTCGAGAACACCGGCGCCGTCGGAGTCGGATCGCGCTCGGCAAGCCAGGCGCGCAAGACGCTCTTCGTCGGTGCCGTCAAGGGCGTCACGCGGTCCTTGCGGCCCTTGCCGTGGCTGGCAACGTGTGCGCCAGCGCCGAGGTGCACGTCGGCGCGCTGCAGGCCGATCAGCTCCGAGATCCGCAGTCCCGTTTGCACGGCCAGCAGCAGAAGCGCGTGATCGCGGCGGCCGACCCAGGACGAGCGGTCGGGCGCCGCGAGCAGGGCCTCGACTTCGGCCGCGGTGAGGAACGCGACGAGCGCGCGTTCGAAGCGCTTGGGCAAGATCGCCAGCACCCGGGCGATCGTGGCGGCGTGCTCGGGGTGGCGCGACGCAGCGTAGCGGAACAATGAGTGGATCGCCGCCAGCCGGGCGTTGCGCGTGCGCACGCTGTTGCCACGTTCGGCCTCCAGATGGTCCAGGAACGAGGTGATCACGGGCACGCCGAGGTCGTCGAGGTCCAGCGCCGATGGCGGCTTGCCAAGGCGCTTCGCAGCGAAGCCCAGCAGCAGCCGCCAGGCGTCCCGGTACGCTGCCACGGTCTGCGCGCTCGCACGGCGTTCGCGGATGAGCCGATCGGTGAAGAACGCCTGCAGCACGGGAGCGAGCGCGCTCATGGCTTGGCTCCCCGACGACGCTCCAGTCGTTCGGCCGCCTGGGCCAGCAACTCCGGTGCCGCCGACAGGTACCAGTAGCTCGCGGCCGGATCGACATGCCCGAGGTACGTCGGCAGCAACGTCAGGCATTGCGCCTCGGCGCCGTCGCGACAGGCGTCCAGCAATGCGTTGACCGCGAAGGCATGCCTCAGGTCATGAATCCGTGGTCGGCATCGCGGTGTGCGCTGCAAGAGTCCGGCCTGGCGGACCAGACGCCTGAAGGCCCCTTGAACGTTGCAGTACAGCAGCCGCGTGCCGGCGGTCGAGACGAACAGCGCCGGCCCGCCTCGGACAGGGCACTCGCGGTCGACACAGGCAAGGTAGCGGCGCAGCGCCACCACCGTGGTCGGGTGCAGCGGCACCTCCCGCGTCTTGTCGAACTTCGCGCGGCGGATCAGCAGCACGCCGGCGACATCGTCGAAGTCGGGCCGATCCAGACCGATCGCCTCGCCCACGCGCATCCCGGTCGTGGCGAGCAGTCCGATCAGGGTCCGGTAGGTCGCCCTGCGCAGCGGCGTGCGCAACTCGGCGGTGGCGTTCATGAGCGCAGCGACCTCAGGCTCGGCATACAGGTAGGGCGTGGCGCGCTGGGGCCGCGCCGGCAGCATGTCCCGCGGTGGCACCTCGACGCTGGGGTCCTGGGCGTGCATATGCGCGGCGAAGACGCGAACCGCCGACAGCCGATACGCCCACCAGCCCGCGTCGCCGTTGTCGGGCTGGCATGCCCATGCAAGGGCGTGCTGCGTCGTGATCGTGAGCACACCCGCGGCCTCGAGGTAGTCGAGGAACTGGCCCAGCAGCTTCTCTGGGCGGTGCAGTTTGTAGCCCAGGGCGCGACGCAGGCTCAGATAGTCGAGCAGGGACTGACGCAAGGCGTTCATGTCGCACCTCCCGGCCACGGACGGGCCAGCAAGCGCAGCCGCTCCCGGTCGACCTTGGCGTAGATTGCGGTCGTCGCCAGCTGACGGTGACGCAACACCTGCCCGACATGCGGCAGCGCTACCCCTGCGCGGACCATCTCGGTGGCGGCGGTGTGACGCAGCCGGTGGGCGCTGACCGGCCCGAGCCCGGCACGTGCCGCAGCGGCCATCACGGCTTGCGTCACGCCGCCCGACGACAGCGGACGGTGTGGTGCGTGCACGCGCACGAACACCGTGCGGCCCTGTGCAGTGGCAGGTCGGCCTCGTCGAAGGTACGCGCCCAATGCTTCACCGACGTCTTCGGGCAGTGGAAGGCGTTCGAGGCGAGGACCCTTGCCCCTGATCAGCAGTTCGCCCGCGTGCCAGTCGATGTCGTCGAGTTCGAGGGCACGGACTTCGCCGGCGCGTAGGCCCAGCCGCGCGAGCAGCGTCAGCATCGCGAAGTCACGCCGCCCCACGGCGGTGCGTCGATCGCAGGCCGCCAGTAGCCGCCGTACATCGCCCGGTTGCAGCGATCGCGGCAACCCGGCAAGCCGCCATCCGGCGACGGCCGGGACGGCCTCACCCATCGGCGCGGGTGTCAAGCCTTCGATGTACACGTAGCCGAGCAGCGAGCGCAGTGCCGTCGTCAGGAGCTTCGACGAACCAATCGAGCGGCCCTGACACGCACCGAGTACGAAGCCGCGGACGTCGGCAGGCTGCAAACTCCCCCAGTCAAGTTCGGATCCGACGAGCCGGCCCAGGACGAACGCGCGAACCAGGTCTATGTATCCCCTGGCAGAGCTCAGGCCCAGCCCCCGCGTACCGAGCAGGTACTCGCGATAGCGGGCCAGCAGCAACTCGGCGGCATTCGGCTCGGGCCTGCGGACACCGATCGTCACTCCCATGCTCTTCAGGTGCTCGGTCAGCGGCACCAATGCCTTCGGCGACAGCAACAGCCTGTGGCCTTGCGAGCATCGCTTCCTGAGGAAGGCCTCCAGGAGCGAAGACGAGAGGTCTGGCGTACCGAGGCCCTTGCCTTCGAGCCATCGGCTGAGGTGAGCGAGCAGTCTGACCTGGTCCGTGACGGACCTGCGTCGGTAGCCTTGCTTCGTGAGTTCTCGCGCGAAGCCTTCCGCGAACGCCTTGAGGGGTCCGGTCACCCGGACACGAGATGGATCAGCCATGGAACTTCCTTCTCAACAAGTGGAGAAGGAAGCGTCGGTCCTAACGCGGGCGGCTTATGCCGATCTCGCGACGAAGTTCGATGGCCGTTGCCATGGCGAGCAGCCACTGCAGGTCGGCATAACCAGGAGGTCGGCGTAATGCACGATGCAGGTCTGCAGCGTGGTGGCGGGGAACACCGC
>CAZQPN010000415.1:0-323 GCA_964595215.1 uncultured Rubrivivax sp.
TGACCTGCGCGCCACGGTCGATGTTGTAGCGCGCGGCGTCGGCCATCTCGGTCGGGTCGACGCCGGCGATCTGGACGGCGATCGGCGCCGTCTCGCCGGTGTGGTCGGCGCGGCGCGAGGTCTTCAGCGAAGCCCACAGGTGCTTCTGGCTCGTCACCATCTCGCTGACCGCGTAGCCCGCGCCGAGCTGTTTGCACAGACGCCGAAACGGCCGATCGGTCACCCCGGCCATGGGGGCGACAAACAGGTTGTTCGGGAGGGCGTAGGGACCGATGTGCATGGGCGAAAAAAACAACCCTGATGCGCTGGGCAGCCAGGGTTGT
>CAZQPN010000415.1:333-3381 GCA_964595215.1 uncultured Rubrivivax sp.
GGGCGGTCCGTCACGCCGGCCATCGGGGCGACGAAGAGCCGGTTCGGCAGCGTGATCGGGCCGATCTGCATGGGGAGCGGGGGTGGGGCGGGCTGCTGAAAAAACAGGCAGGAGTATAGCCCCGGGTCCGGCGCCGACCCGTCGCCGCCGGCCGCCTGGCCGCGTCCAGGCGCTGCCCATAATCGACCCGATGGAGGCTTGGCTGCATTCGCTGCTGTCCGCGCTGTCGCTGCCGGAATACGGGCTCAGCACGGTGTTCGTCGTCTCCCTCGTGTCGGCGACGCTGCTGCCGATGGCCAGCGTGCCGGCGGTGTTCGGCCTCGTCAAGCTCAACCCGGAGCTGTACTGGCCGGCGCTGCTGGTGGCCACCGCGGGCAACACCGCCGGCGGCGCGATCACCTACTGGATGGGGCTCGGCGCCGAGCGCGCCTACGAGAAGATCACCCACCGGCAGGCCGAGGGCCGTGCGCTGGTCTGGCTGCGCCGCTGGGGACCGCCGGCCTGCCTGCTGTCGTGGCTGCCGGTGGTGGGCGACCCGCTGTGCGGCGTCGCGGGCTGGCTCAGACTGCCGTTCTGGCCCTGCGTCGGCTACATGGCGATCGGCAAGTTCCTGCGCTACCTGTTCTACGTCGGCGGCCTGTGGTGGGCGGTGCCTGGCGCCTGGACGGTCTGAAGAGGTCGACCGCGCAAGGCAGCTCTCGGGCGGGGTCGCTCGGATACATTGGCGGGATGGACCTGTCCGACACCCCGACCCCCTCCAAGACCCCGGCCTACGACGCCCTGACGACCCTGTACGGCCGGCTGCACCGGCTGGGCCACCTCGGCTCGATCGCCGGTTGGGACCAGGCGGCGCTGATGCCGCCCAAGGGCAACGAGGCGCGCGCCGCCGCGCTGGCCGAGCTGGCAACGCTGACGCACCGCATGCGCACCGCGCCCCAGCTGGCCGACGACATCGCACGCGCCGAGCAGGAGCCGCTGGACGACGCCCAGCGCGCCAACCTGCGCGAGATCCGGCGCGACTGGCAGCACGCCAACGCGCTGCCGGAGTCGCTCGTCGAGCGCCACCAGCTGGCGACCTCGCGCTGCGAGCACGCCTGGCGCCGCCAGCGCCCGGCCAACGACTGGGCCGGCTTCCTGGAGAACTTCCGCCCGGTGCTGGCGGTGGCGCGCGAGGAGGCGGCGCTGCTGGCCGACAAGACCGGCCTGGCGCGCTACGACGCGCTGATGGACCGCTTCGAGCCCGGCATGACGAGCGCCGAGGTCGACCGCGTGTTCGGCGACCTGCGCCAGTGGCTGCCGGGGCTGATCGACGACGTGCTCGCGCACCAGGCGGCGCGCGACGCCGCCGACCCGCTGCCCGAGCCCGCCGGGCCGTTCGCGCTCGACCGCCAGCGTGCGCTGTGCGAGCAGGTGATGCGGCGCCTGGGCTTCGACTTCGACGGCGGCCGGCTGGACGTCAGCACGCACCCCTTCTGCGGCGGCGTGCCGGAGGACGTGCGGCTGACGACGCGCTTTTCCAGCGACGAGTTCCTGTCCGCGCTGATGGGCACGGTGCACGAGACCGGCCACGCGCGCTACGAGCAGAACCTGCCGCGCGAGTGGCTGGGCCAGCCGCTGGCCGACGCGCGCTCGATGGCCATCCACGAGAGCCAGAGCCTGTCGTTCGAGATGCAGCTCGGCGGCCATCCGGGCTTCGCCGCGCTGCTGTCGCCGCTGCTGCGCGAGGCCTTCGGCGACCAGCCGGCCTTCGCGCCTGCGCCGCTGCACCGGCGGCTCACGCGGGTGCAGCGCGGGCTGATCCGCGTCGACGCCGACGAGGTCACCTACCCCGCGCACGTGATCCTGCGCTACGAGATCGAGCGGCCGCTGATCGAGGGCGAGATCGAGGCCGAGGACATCCCGGCGCTGTGGGACGAGAAGATGCGCGAGCTGCTCGGGCTGGACACGCGTGGCAATTTCAAGGACGGGCCGATGCAGGACGTGCACTGGCCCGAGGGCCTGTTCGGCTACTTCCCCTGCTACACGCTGGGCGCGATGTACGCTGCGCAATGGTTCGCCGCCATCCGGCGCGGCCTGCCCGACCTGGACGCGCGCATCGCCGCGGGCGACCTGGCGCCGGTGTTCGACTGGCTGCGCACGCACATCTGGAGCCAGGGCAGCCGCTGGACGACCGGAGAGCTGACGCGCCGCGCCAGCGGCGAGGCGCTGAACCCCGCCCACTTCCGCGCTCACCTGACGCAGCGCTATCTGGGCTGAGCGACCGCAGGCCGCCGAGCGCAGCCTGGGGCGACGCGTCGCGCGCGACGCGTCAGCCGATCGCCGACGCCGGCGGTCGGCAATCGCGCGTCAGTCCGGGTTGTCCTGGGTGCGCGGCGTGCCCTCGGACAGGTTCATGAATTCGCTGTGACTGATCTCGCGCACGACCACCGTGCGCTCGGGGTCGAAGGCAAGGTCGGTGATCAGGCGCCGGGGCGGCGCGGCCGTCGCCGTTGGGTCGGCCGCCACGGGTGAGGCCTGCAGGCGCCGCACCAGGTCGAGCAGCGGCGCGTCGTCGGGCGGCAGTGGCAGGCTGCCGAGCTGCGCGCCCAGGCGGCGGCGCCAGCGCTCGGGCAGGGCCTCTATCGCCGTCGCGCCATGTTGGGCCAGGCTAGCCTCCAGCGCCGCCAGGTGAGGCAGCGCCTCGCGCGCACCGCGAACGGCATCGAGCAGGGCGGCCAGCGAGGCCGCCATCAGACGGCCGCGCACGCGTTCGGCGCCGGCGTCGGGTGGCGCGGCGGGGGGAGTCGGCGGCTGGGACACGCGGGACCTTCGAAACAACGGCAGGCGCGAGTATCCCGCGATCCCGCGCTCCGAGCGATCGTGCCGCCGACGGCCGGCGCCGCGGCGTACCGGGTTTCTCGTTCCGCCGCCCGCCCAGCCACCGCGTCCGGCGGCTGCATGCCGCCGCTGTGTCCAGCTGCCGCATCCGCCCGCCGCGCTCAGGCGCCGGCCATGACCGGGGCACCGACCGGCATGCGCTGGGCCAGCCGCTGCGCCAACGGGCTGGTC
>CAZQPN010000416.1:0-3372 GCA_964595215.1 uncultured Rubrivivax sp.
CGCCCAGCGCACGCGCAGTCGCTCGGCGAAGCGGAAGTCGCTGCGCTGAATCATCGGCAGTCTTCCCGGCGCGGACGGTTCGTCGGATCGGTCGGCGTCATCTCCAGGCCTCCTTCAGGGCGTCGGCGGCGGTCTGCTGGGCCTGTCCGGCCTCCTTCAGCACCCGCCCCATCTTGATGAAATCGTGCGTCATGCCGCGCACCAGCTCCAGTTGCACCGGCACGCCGGCGGCGCGAAGCCGGTCGGCGTAGGCGATGCCTTCGTCGACCAGCGGGTCGCACTCGGCCAGCACCACGCAGGCCGGCGCCACGCCGTCCATGTGCGCGGCTTCCAGCGGCGCGAAGCGCCAGTCGCGCCGCTGGTGGTGCGGGCAATAGTGGTCGAAGAACCAGGCGATCGCTGCCGCGTCGAGCAGAAAACCCCGCGCGAACAGGCGGTGCGACGGGGTGTCGGCGTGCGCCGTCGTGCCGGGCGTGATCAACAGCTGAAGCGCCAGAGCCAGGCCGCAGTCGCGCGCCCACAGTGCGGCGACGGCGGCCAGTGTGCCGCCGGCGCTGTCGCCGCCGACGGCCAGCCGCCGCACGTCCAGCCCGAGCGCGCCGCCGTCGACGGCGAGGTGGCCGAGCGCGGCCCAGGTGTCGTCGACGGCGGCCGGGAACGGGTGCTCGGGCGCCAGCCGGTAGTCCAGCGCCACGACCGCGCCGCCGCTGCGCAGCGCCAGCTGACGGCACAGGCTGTCGTGCGTCTCCAGCCCGCCGACGACGAAGCCGCCGCCGTGCAGGTAAAGCAGTGCCGGCAGGCCGCCTGCAGGCGCAGCGTCGCGGCCAACCGGGGCGTACAGGCGGGCCGGCCGCACGCGGCCATCGCCGCCGGGCAAGGTGATCGACTCGACCCGCGCCAGGGGCGCGCGCGGCGGCTCCAGGATCTCGGCCGCCACTTCATAGGCGGCGCGTGCGCGCGGCGGGTCCAGCGCGTGCAGCGGCGGCCGGCCGGCACGGCGGATGCGCTCGAGCAGGCCGGCCATGGCCGGGTTCAGCAGGCGGGTCGTCACGGGCGGTCGGTGCCGGCGCGGCGCATGGTTGTGCATCGACGTGTGCCGTTGTGTGTGGTCGAGCGCGGCGGCGAGCATACTCGGCCCTGCCGACACCGCTTCGCCCCCGGGCGCCGATACCGATGAGCCGCATCCTCTACCTCACCCAGATCGAGATCGACCATGGCGCGCGCCGCGTGCTGCCGGCCGAATGCCAGCGCGCCGGGATCCGCCGCCCACTCATCGTCACCGATGCCGGGGTGCGCAAGGCTGGCGTGCTCGGCCAGGTGCAGGAGGCGCTGAAGGCCAAGGGTGGCGGCCTGCCGCACGTGGTCTACGACGGCACGCCCTCCAACCCGACCGAGGCGGCGGTGCGCGAGGCCGCGGCGCTGTACAAGCGAGAGGCCTGCGAGGGTCTGATCGCGGTCGGCGGTGGCTCGAGCATCGATCTCGCCAAGGGCGTGGCGATCGCCGCCACCCACGACGGCCCGCTGGCCAACTACGCCACCATCGAGGGCGGCAGCGAGCGCATCACGGCCCGCGTGGCGCCACTGATCGCCGTGCCGACCACCGCCGGCACCGGCAGCGAAGTGGCGCGCGGCGCGATCCTGATCGTCGACGACGGCCGCAAGCTCGGTTTCCACAGCTGGCACCTGATGCCCAAGGCGGCGATCCTGGACCCGGAGCTCACGCTCGGACTGCCGCCGGCGCTGACCGCGGCCACCGGCATGGACGCCATCGCGCACTGCATGGAGACCTTCATGGCGCCGGCGATCAACCCGCCGGCCGACGGCATCGCGCTCGACGGCCTGGAGCGCGCCTGGGCCCACATCGAGCAGGCCACCCGGGTGGGCAGCGACCGCACGGCCCGCTGGCACATGATGAGCGCCAGCGCCCAGGGCGCACTGGCCTTCCAGAAGGGGCTGGGCTGCGTGCACTCGCTCAGCCACAGCCTGGGCGGCGTCGACCCGCGCCTGCACCACGGCACGCTCAACGCGATGTTCCTGCCGGCCGTGATCCGCTTCAACGCCGCAGCCGAGAGCGTCCGCAAGGAGCGCCGGCTGCAGCGAATGGCGCACGCGATGGGCCTGCCTGGCTGCGACGACGAGGGGACCGAGGTGGCCGAGGCGGTGCGCGCGATGAACGCCCGTCTGGAGCTGCCCGCCGGTCTCGGCGCCATGGGGGTCACCGCCGATCTGTTCGAGCGGGTGATCGACGGCGCGATGGCCGATCACTGCCACAAGACGAACCCGCGTATCGCCACCCGGGACGACTACCGGAAGATGCTCGACGCCTCGATGTAGGCCTCGAGGTAGGCGCCCCAGGCGGCGCCGGCCCGGGCCCATGGGCGGGTCCGCGTACGGCCCGTCGCACGCTGCTGCAGCCTGTCGCAGCGCGCTGGTCCCGGCCAGTCGCGATTGTTATGGTGTGCTACTTCAGCAACACACCGGGGCTGCGCGTGACGACCTGGGACGACCGACAACCGATCTACCAGCAGCTGGCCGACCGCCTGGCGGCCGATCTGCTCGACGGCGAGCCACCCGAAGGCGAGGCCATGCCCTCGGTGCGCGCGCTGGCCGCGCAGCACCTGCTGAACCCGTTGACGGTCAGCCGTGCATTGCAGGCGCTGACCGAAGCCAACCTGCTGGACAACCGGCGCGGGCTGGGCCTGTTCGTTCAGCCTGGCGCGCGCGAGCGGCTCAAGCGCGCCGAGCGCGCGCGTTTCCTGACGACCGAGTGGCCGCGGCTGCGCGAGCGCCTCAGGCGCCTGGACATTGGCATCGAAGAACTGACCTGGGAGGATCCGCGATGAGCGCCGAGCTGCTGGTGCAGGCCCGCGGGCTGACGGTGCGCTACGGCGCCAAGACGGCCGTGGACGACCTGAGCTTCACCATCCCCAAGGGCCGCGTCGTCGGGCTGCTGGGCCACAACGGGGCCGGCAAGACGACACTGATGAAGGCGCTCGTCGGCCTCAGGCAGGCGCAGGGTGAGCTGCAGGTGCTGGGCATGGACCCGGTGCGCGACCGCGTCGCGCTGCTGCAGTCGGCCTGCTACATCCCCGACGTCGCCACCCTGCCGCGCTGGGCGCGGGTGTCGGAGCTGATCGCGATGATGAGCGGCCTGCACCCGCGTTTCTCGGCGGACCGGGCGCGCGAACTGATCCGCCGCACCAGCGTGGGCCTGGGCGACAAGGTCAAGAGCCTGTCCAAGGGCATGGTCGCGCAAGCCCACCTGGCTCTGATCGCCAGCATCGACGCCCGGCTGATGATCCTGGACGAGCCGACCTTGGGCCTGGACGTGCTGTCGCGCAAGGCCTTCTACGAGATGCTGATCGACGAATG
>CAZQPN010000417.1:0-3365 GCA_964595215.1 uncultured Rubrivivax sp.
CCACGCCGGGGGGCCCGACCAGGCACAGGATGGGTGCCTTGACCTTGTCGACGCGCTGCTGCACCGCGAGGTCCTCGAGGATGCGGTCCTTGACCTTTTCCAGGCCGAAGTGGTCCTCGTTCAGCACGGTCTCGGCATTCGCCAGGTCGTGCTTGATCTTGGTCTTCTTCGCCCAGGGCAGGTTGACCAGGGTGTCGATGTAGTTGCGCACCACGGTCGCCTCGGCCGACATCGGCGACATCAGCTTGAGCTTCTTGAGCTCGCCCTCGGCCTTCTTGCGCGCGTCCGCGGGCATGCGGGCGGCCTTGATCTTCTTCTCGAGCTCCTCCATGTCGGCGCCTTCTTCGCCGTCGCCGAGCTCCTTCTGGATCGCCTTGACTTGCTCGTTGAGGTAGTACTCGCGCTGGCTCTTCTCCATCTGGCGCTTGACGCGGCCGCGGATGCGCTTCTCGACCTGCAGGATGTCGACCTCGTGCTCGAGCAATTCGAGCAGCTTCTCCAGCCGCTTGGACACCTCGAACAGGTCCAGCACCGACTGCTTGGCCTCGAGCTTGAGCGGCAGGTGGGCGGCGATCGTGTCGGCCAGCCGGCCCGGGTCGTCGATGCCGGCGATCGAGGTCAGGATCTCGGGCGGGATCTTCTTGTTGAGCTTGACGTACTGGTCGAACTGCTGCGTCACGGCACGGCGCAGGGCCTCGATCTCGGGCGTCGTGTCGGCCTCGGGCGGCACCGGCGTGACCTCGCCGACGAAGTGCTCCTCGCCGTCCTCGATCTTCGTCGTGCGCGCACGCTGGATGCCCTCGACCAGCACTTTCACGGTGCCGTCGGGCAGCTTGAGCATCTGCAGGATGCTGGACACGCAGCCGATCTCGAACATGTCTTCCGGCTTGGGCTCGTCCTTGCCGGCGGCCTTCTGCGCCACCAGCATGATCTGGCGCCCAGCCTCCATCGCCGCCTCGAGGGCCTTGATGGACTTGGGTCGCCCGACGAACAACGGGATGACCATGTGCGGGAACACGACGACGTCGCGCAGCGGCAGCAGCGGCAGCGAGATCGGCTCGGCGGGAAGGATGGGATGACCTGACATGGGGGACTTCCTTTCTCGGACCGAGTTGGGGACCGAGCCGGTGATTGCAAGGGCGCCGCCGGCAGACGGCACACAGACCGCCGCCGGCGCGCCGGACGGTCAATCAGGCGCTGGCCTTGGCCTGCTCGCGGTAGACCAGCAAGGGCTTGGCGCCGTCCTCGACGATGTGCTCGTCGACCACCACCTTGGCCACCCCGTCCAGGCCGGGCAGGTCGAACATGGTGTCGATGAGCGCGTGTTCCAGGATCGATCGCAGCCCGCGAGCGCCGGTCTTGCGCGCCAGCGCCTTGCGCGAGATGGCCGCCAGCGCCGACGGCCGGATCTCGAGCTCGACGCCGTCCATCGCGAACAGCTTCTGGTACTGCTTGACGAGCGCGTTCTTGGGCTCCGTCAGGATCTGGATCATCGCGTCCTCGGTGAGTTCCCCGAGCGTGGCGACGACCGGCAGGCGGCCGACCAGTTCGGGGATGAGGCCGAACTTGATCAGGTCCTCCGGCTCGGCGCTGGCGAAGAGGTCGGCGGCGCGCTTCTCGCTCTTGCTGTGCACGGTGGCGCCGAAGCCGATGCCGGATTTCTCGGTGCGGCTCTGGATGACCTTCTCCAGCCCGTCGAAGGCACCGCCGCAGATGAACAGGATGTTGGTCGTGTCGATCTGCAGGAAGTCCTGGTTCGGGTGCTTGCGCCCGCCCTGCGGCGGCACGCTCGCCATCGTGCCCTCGACGAGCTTGAGCAGCGCCTGCTGCACACCTTCGCCGGAGACGTCGCGCGTGATGCTGGGGTTGTCGGCCTTGCGGCTGATCTTGTCGATCTCGTCGATGTAGACGATGCCGCGCTGCGCTCGCTCGACGTCGTAGTTGCAGTTCTGCAGCAGCTTCTGGATGATGTTCTCGACGTCCTCGCCGACGTATCCGGCCTCGGTCAGCGTGGTCGCATCGGCGATCACGAAGGGCACGTTGAGCAGCCGCGCCAGCGTCTGCGCCAGCAGCGTCTTGCCGGAGCCCGTCGGCCCGATGAGCAGGATGTTGCTCTTGGTCAGCTCGACCTCGTCCTTGCCGCCCATGTGCTTGAGGCGCTTGTAGTGGTTGTAGACCGCCACCGACAGCGTGCGCTTGGCCTTCTCCTGGCCGATCACGTACTGGTCCAGGCTGCCCTTGATCTCGCTGGGCACCGGCAGGTCCGACTTCGCCGCCTTCGGGCTGCCGGTCTCGGCCGGCACCTCGTCGCGGATGATGTCGTTGCACAACTCGATGCACTCGTCGCAGATGAAGACCGACGGCCCGGCAATGAGCTTCTTGACCTCGTGCTGGCTCTTGCCGCAGAACGAGCAGTACAGCACTTTCTCGCCGGAGGCGCCCTTCTTGTCTGCCATGGATGTGCGTGCCTGCGTCGTTCAGGATGGAGTGAAATGCATCATAGACCAAGTGCCGCTCCCGGCCGGTCCGCGAGACCGGACGAAAAAGGGGGCGAAACCGCCCCCCGTGACGCATGGAAACCGGCAGGCCGACCGCTTCCCGCGGCGGCCCTCAGGCCCTTCCGGCTCAGGCCCGCTTGTCGATGACCTGGTCGATCAGGCCGTAGTCCTTGGCCTCGTCGGCCGTCATGAAGCGGTCGCGCTCCATGTCGGAGGCGATCTTCTCGATCGGCTGCCCGGTGCGATCGGCGTAGATGCGGTTGAGCTGCTCGCGTGTCTTCAGGATCTCGCGGGCGTGGATCTCGATGTCCGTGGCCTGACCCTGCGCGCCGCCCGAGGGCTGGTGGATCATGACCTTGGCATTGGGCAGCGAGAAGCGCTTGCCCTTGGCCCCGGCCATCAGCAGGAAGGACCCCATGCTGGCGGCCATGCCCAGGCAAAGCGTCGAGATGTCGGGCTTGACGAAATTCATCGTGTCGAACACCGACAGCCCCGCGCTGACGCTGCCGCCGGGCGAGTTGATGTACAGGAAGATGTCCTTGTCCGGGTTCTCGGACTCCAGGAACAGCATCTGCGCGCACACCAGATTGGCGCTCTGGTCGGTCACCGGACCGACCAGGAAGATGATGCGCTCGCGCAGCAGCCGGCTGTAGATGTCGTAGGCGCGCTCGCCGCGGCCCGACTGCTCGATGACGATGGGCACCATGCCCAGTCCGACGGTCTCCAATGCGCTCATCTCGTGCTCTCTTTCAGCGGGGCTCAGTTGGCACCCATCAGTTCGTCGAACGGTAGCACCTTGTCCGTGACCTTGGCCTGACCGAGGACGTACTCCGTCACGTTGTTCTCGATGACCACGGCCTCGACCTC
>CAZQPN010000418.1:0-3356 GCA_964595215.1 uncultured Rubrivivax sp.
ACCGCCACCGGGTGCAGGATCTCCTTGCCCGGCGCGTCGGCCGCGAGCAGCAGCGGCGTCAGCGCAAACGCCGCCACCAGCGCCGTCATCAGCACTGGCGTCAGCCGCTCCAGCGAGCCGCGCACGATCATCGGCTGGCCGAAGGTCTCCCCCTCGAACTTGCACAGGTTGATGTAGTGGCTGATCTTGAGGATGCCATTGCGCGTGGCGATGCCGGCCAGCGTGATGAAGCCCACCATCGACGCCACCGACAGCTGCACGCCGGCGATCCACATCGCGATGACCGAGCCGATCAGCGCCAGCGGGATGTTGGCCATGATGATCGTCGCCAGCACCGCCGACTGGTAGCGCGAGTACAGCACCAGGAACATCATCGCCAGCGACACGAGCGACAGTGCAGCGATCAGCCGCGTGGCCTGCTCCTGCGCCTGGAACTGGCCTTCCAGCGTGATGAAGTTGCCTTGCGGCAGCGGCTGCGCGGCGATGATCGAGCGGATCTGCGCGATCACGGCGCTCATGTCGCGGCCGTCGGTGTTGGCGTAGACGACGATGCGCCGGCGCCCGTTCTCGCGCCCGATCTGGTTCGGGCCGTCGGTCTCCTCGACGGTGGCGATGCTCGACACCGGTACGCGGCCGGCGGGCGTGTCGATCAGCGTGCGCGCCAGGTCCTGCGGGCCGCGCCGATCGTCGGGCAGGCGCAGCACGAGGTCGTAGCGGCGCGAGCCGTCGACGATCTGGGCCCCGTGCGCACCATCGGTCAGCGCGCGCAGCAGATCGACCGCGGCACCGGGCGGCAGGCCCATCTGCGCCGCCTTCTGATGGTCCAGGCGCACGGTGATCTGCGGGATCAGCACCTGCTTCTCCACCGTCAGGTCGACGAGCCCCGGCACCGTGGCGAGCTGCTGGCGCATCTGCTCGGCCAGGCCGCGCAGCGTGTCGGTGTCGTCGCCGAAGATCTTGATCGCGATCTGCGCACGCACGCCGGACAGCAGGTGGTCCAGGCGGTGGCCGATCGGCTGTCCGATGGCCACCTGCGCCGGCAGCACCGAGAGCTTCTCGCGGATGTGCGCCATCACGTCCTCGCGGCTGCGCTCGCTGGGCTTGAGGTCGACGTCGATCTCGGCCGAGTGCACGCCTTCGGCATGCTCGTCGAGCTCGGCGCGGCCGGTGCGTCGGCCGACCTGCAGCACCTCGGGCACCTCGCGGATCAGGCCCTCGGCGACCGCGCCGACGCGGTTGGCCTCGGCCAGCGACGTGCCCGGGTTGAGCACGAACGCCAGCACCAGCGAGCCCTCGTTGAACGGCGGCAAGAACGCGCGCGCAAAGTACGGCACCGACGCTGCCGCTGCGGCCACCGTCACCGCCGCGGCGGCCAGCAGCGGGCGCGCCCGCATGAACGACCAGCCGAGCAAGCGTGCGTCCCAGCGCTTGAGCGTGCCCACGATCGGGCTGTCGCCGTGGTCCAGCCGCTTCATGCGCGGCAGCAGGTAGTAGCACAGCACCGGCGTCACGGTCATCGACACGAACATCGAGCCGAGGATCGAGACGATATAGGCCAATCCCAGCGGTGTGAACAGCCGTCCCTCGATGCCGGGCAGCGCGAACAGCGGCACAAACACCAGCACGACGATGGTGGTCGCGTACAGGATGCCCGAGCGCACCTCCACGCTGGCACGCTGCACCACCTCGAAGTCCGACAGCGGTCTGGCAGCGTGCCGGTTCTGGCGCAGCCGCCGCAGGATGTTCTCGACCCCTACCACCGCGTCGTCGACCAGCTCGCCGATCGCGATCGCCAGGCCGCCCAGCGTCATCACGTTGATCGACTGGCCCAGCCACTGGAACACCAGCGCCGTCACCGCCAGCGACAGCGGGATCGCGGTCAGCGAGATGAGCGTCGTTCGTGCCGACAGCAGGAAGGCGAAAAGCACGATCGCCACCATCACGGCACCATCGCGCAGCGCCTCGGCCACGTTGCCAATCGACGCCTTGATGAAGTCGGCCTGGCGGAACAGCACCTTGGGCTCGGCCAGCCCCTTGGGCAGCCCCGCCTTCAGGTCGGCCAGTGCGCTCTCGATCTCGGCGGTCAGCGCCACGGTGTCGGCGGCCGGCTGCTTCTGGATGCTGATCACGACCGCAGGCACGCCGTTGTAGCCGGCGTCACCGCGCTTCAAGCCCGACGCGAAGCCGACCGTCGCCACGTGCTCCAGCAGGATCGATCGCCCGTCCTTCCAGGCCACCGCGATGCGGCCCAGGCCCTCGCCGCGCGGCGCGCGGCCGATGTGGCGGATCAGGTACTCGCGGCTGTTCAGGTCGATGAAGCCGCCGCCCGCGTTGGTGGCGAAGCCCTCCAGCGCACGCTCGATGTCATGCAGCGAGACGCCGAACTGCGCCATGCGCGCGGTGTCTGGCGCGACGCGCAGCGTGCGCACCTCGCCGCCGATCGGGATCACCTGCGAGACGCCGGGGATCGAAAGCAGGCGCGGGCGCAGCACGAAGTCGGCGTACTCCCGGGCCGCCATGGGGTCGGCGGCGGGCGACTGGCCATCGCCTGCTGCCAGTGGCAGCGCCACCAGCATGATCTCGCCCATGATCGACGACACCGGCCCCATCACCGGGGTGATGCCGCCGGGCAGCTGCTCGCGCACCAGCGCCAGCCGCTCGGCGACGAGCTGGCGGTTGCGGTAGATGTCGGTGCCCCAGTCGAACTCGGCGTAGAGGATGGACAGGCCCACGCCCGAGGTCGAGCGCACGCGGGTCACGCCGGGCATGCCGTTGAGCGCGGTCTCGACGGGAAAGGTGACGAGTTGCTCGACCTCCTCCGGCGCCATGCCACCGGCCTCGGTCAGCACCGTCACCACCGGCTTGTTGAGGTCCGGGAAGACGTCGACCGGCGTGCGCCAGGCCGTCATCGCGCCGTAGACCATCAGCAACGCAGCCACCGCGAGCACGAACAGCCGGTTGTGCAGGCTGTAGCGGACGATCCAGTTGAACATCGTGAGCCTTCCTCAGACGGCGCCGGGCCGTTCCCAAGCCGGATGAGCGCCCCCTCGGGGGGCCGCGAACGCAGTGAGCGTGGGGGTCGACATGTCAGCGGATCTGCGCGATCAGCGGCGCACCCTGGACCACGACGCGGTTGTCGGCGCCGAGACCCTGGGTGACCACCACCGTCGACACATCCAGGGGCTGCACCTGCACCGGCTGCGGGATGAAGCGCTCGGCGCCGGACTTGATCCAGACGATGGACTCGTTGGCCGGGCTGCGCACCACCGCCTGCGCCGGCAGCACGACGCCCTTGACGCGCTCGCGCAGCTGCGCCACCACCGTCACGGGCTGCCCGATGGCCAGCGGCAGCGGCG
>CAZQPN010000419.1:0-3340 GCA_964595215.1 uncultured Rubrivivax sp.
CGCAGAAGCTGCACTTCTTCCAGTAGCAGCCGTGCGCCACGGTGAGCTTGTTCCATCGCCCGTCGGACCACAGGCGGTGCATCGGGTTGAGCATGTCCAGCAGCGAGAGATACCGGTCCAGCGGCAGGCCGTCCCAGGTCGGCGTGCCGACGTCCTCGAACGGCACGTCGGCCTCGACGAAGTTCGTGTAGCGCACCGCGCCGTCGACGCGGTGGAAGGTGCGCACGAGGCGGCTCGCCGAGCGGCGGCCCTGCAGGTGATCGAGCAGCGCCAGCAGCGGGCGCTCGCCGGCGTCGAGGGTGACGAAGTCGACGAAGTCGAACAGGCGCGGCTCGGCGAGCTCGCGCAGCTCGGTGTTGACCCAGCCGCCGCCGAGCACGATGACAATCGCCGGGTCCTGCGCCTTGACCGCCTGCGCGATGCGCAAGGCGCCGTAGACTGCGCCCGGGAAGGGCACCGAGATCAGCACCACCGTCGGTCGGTGCGTGGCCAGCGCCTCGCGCGCCAGCCGCTGCAGCGTGCGGTCGACGAGGTTGGGCGGTGCGGCCAGCGCCGCGGCCAGCGGGTCGAAGCTCGGCTGGCTCATCGCCAGCCGTTCGGCGTAGCGCACGAACTCGAAGCGTTCGTCGACGGCGTCGCGGATGACGTCGGCCAGGTCGTTCAGGTAGAGCGTGGCCAGGTGGCGCGCGCGGTCGTGCACGCCGAGTGCGCCGAAGGCCCAGGCCAGCGAGTCGCCGGCGCTGTCCGGCTCGCCGTCGGCGTCGCCGCCCGCATCGCCGTACAGCGCGTCGTAGACCGCCAGCGACTCGAAGCGCGGCCCCTCGGGCAGGAAGGCGCGGCCGGCGATGCGGTGCGCCAGCGTCGCGTCGCGGCCCTGCAGGAACGCGATCGTCGGCCCGATCGACGCGCTGTAGTCGTCGAAGCGGTCGACGAAGGCCTGCACGCGTGCGCTGCGCCGTCCCGGCGGCAGCGCCATCGCGGCCGCGTGCACCTCGGCCAGCCCCGCCCGCGACAACAGCGCCAACGCCAGCGCGAGCGCGAGGTCGACCTGCGCCGCGTGCACCCCCCGCCCGCGCAGAAAACCGGTCAGGTAGGCGGTCGACGGGTACGGCGTGTTGAGCTGCGTCATCGGCGGGACGACGGAGAGCACGCGAACGGTCGACGGCGGCGGCAGGGCGGATGGCGTCACATCTCGATTGTCGGCCGCCGGCGGCGCCGTTGCCGGCGCCGGCAGAATGCCGGCATGGATGCCACCGACATGACGCCCGAGTCCGACGACCCCGTGCACGAAGACCGCCGCTGGCGCGACAAGGGCTGGACCGCGCAGGTCATCAACAACGAGGACGACGACGGCTGGGCGGTGTCGATGACGCCCGACGGTCAGGACGAGCCGGCCCTCGTCGGCCCCTGGACCATGGGCCGCGACAAGAAGAACCCCAAGCCGCTGGACGCCGCGGCCTTCGGTACCCTCGTCAAGACGGCCAAGGAAGTGCTGCGCCGCCACGAGCAGCAGCGCGACGCGATGCTGCACCGCCACGTGCGCGTGCACGGCGAAGACAGGCCGGTCGACGTGACCCTGGACATCGTGCCCGACGACGACGACCCGCACGCCTGGCTGACGGCCACCGACGCCACCGGCGAGCCGCTGGCCCGCGTGCGCGTGGCGGCCGGCTTCCGGCTCGACGCGACGACGGCCGCTGCCTGGGTCGCGGGCGGCATGGGCCGGCCCGGCTGAGGGCCTGCGCACCACCGGGGCCTGGCACGCAGACCGCACGCACGGACCGTCCGCATGGGCCGCGCCGCACTCGCCGGGTCGATCTACTTCGCGCTCGTCTTCGCGGCCGGGTTCGCGCTCGGCGTGCCGCGCACGCTGTGGCTCGAGCCCGCCGTCGGTCCGGTGGCGGCCGTGCTCGTCGAGCTGCCGCTGATGCTCGCCGTCGCCTGGCTGGTCTGCGTCCGGCTGCTGCGGCGCTGGCCGCTCAGGCGAGCCGGCGCGACGGTCATGGGCGGCGTCGCCTTCGCGCTGCTGCTGGGCGCCGAGGCGGGCCTGTCGGTCGGCCTGGCGGGCCGCAGCCTGGCCGCGCACTGGGCGCTGTACGGCGACACCGCGCACCGGCTCGGGCTGGCCGGCCAGATCGCGTTCGCGCTCTTTCCGCTGGTGCAGGCGTGGCGGTCGGCAGCGGCCCGCGGCGAGGGCAGCGCGGACCGCCGCTGACCGCGCGGGCCCCATCCGACGGCGCGCGGCGCGGCAGCCCTGGCGCCCGGGCGGCTCGGCGACTGACACGCACTTGCGGTATACCGCCGGCAGGCGGACCGCGAGCCAACGATGGCGCGCCGCGAGGCGGTGCCGACACCGGACCGCCCCCGCCCACAGGAACCCGCCCATGCCCCCCGCCGTGCCGCCCGCTGCCCCGACGTCAGTGCCCTTCGGCGAGGCGCTGCGCTTCTGGCTCAAGCTCGGCTTCATCAGCTTCGGCGGGCCGGCCGGGCAGATCGCGATCATGCACACCGAGCTCGTCGAGCGTCGGCGCTGGATCAGCGAGCGGCGCTTCCTGCACGCGCTGAACTACTGCATGGTGCTGCCAGGGCCCGAGGCGCAGCAGCTGGCGACCTACATCGGCTGGCTGCTGCACCGCAGCTGGGGCGGCCTCGTCGCCGGCGCCCTCTTCGTGCTGCCGTCGCTGTTCATCCTGATCGCGCTGTCGTGGATCTACCTGCGCTTCGGCGACGTGCCGGTGGTCGCGGGCCTGTTCTACGGCATCAAGCCGGCGGTGACGGCCATCGTGCTGCACGCCGCGTTCCGCATCGGCACGCGCGCACTGCGCCACCCGGCGTTGTGGGCGCTGGCGGCGGCGGCCTTCGTCGCCATCTTCGTCTTCGACACGCCGTTCCCGGCCATCGTCGTGGTCGCGGCGGCGATCGGCTGGCTCGGCGCCCGGCACGCGCCACAGGTGTTTGCCCTGGGCGGCGGACACGGTGCCGCGACAGCCGGCCACGGCACGGCGCTGATCGACGACGACACCCCGCCACCGCCGCACGCGCGCTTCACGCGCGGCCGCGTCGTGCGCGTGGTCGCGGCCGGCCTGGCGCTGTGGGGGCTGGCGATGGCGGGCCTGGTGGCCTGGCAGGGCTGGCAGGGCACGCTGACGCAGATGGGCTGGTTCTTCACCAAGGCCGCGCTGGTCACCTTCGGCGGCGCCTACGCGGTGCTGCCCTATGTCGCCCAGGGCGCGATCGAGCAGCACCAGTGGCTGACCGGCGCGCAGATGATCGACGGCCTGGCGCTCGGCGAGACCACGCCCGGCCCGCTGATCATGGTGGTCGCCTTCGTCGGCTTCGT
>CAZQPN010000420.1:0-3338 GCA_964595215.1 uncultured Rubrivivax sp.
CGAGACCGGCGCGCGCGCGATCGCCGGCACCATCAACATCGTGCTGCGCGAGGGCCAGCGGCGACGGCTGAACGACCTGCGGCCAAGCCTGGGCGTCGAGCGCGGCGAACACTCTCCAGGTCTGTTCTGGACCCACAACGACAGCGTCGACGCGCTGACCTACAACCTGTCGGGGTCCGCCTTCGAGCGCCGCACGCGCGACACCGCAGTGACCGAGACGCGGACCGAGGACGCCACGACCGGCGACCTGACCGAGCTCAGCCGCGAGGCGCGCGAGAGCCGGAACCGCCGCCGCGGCCTGAACCTGACGGCGCGGCTGCAGTGGCGGCTGGACGAGCCGGGCGACCAGTTGACGCTCACGCCGAGCGTCTTCCACGCCGACAACGAGGGCCGCTCGCGCAGCGACTGGCAGGCGATCGAGGGCGCGACGCCCTACGACCTCGCGCTGGGCGACAGCCGCAGCCGCTTCACGGTCGCGCGCATGAACGGCCAGTGGCGCCAGCGGCTGGAGAGCGGCGCGCGCGCCGAGCTCAGCGGCACCGCCAGCCGCTGGCGCAGCCACAGCGACGGCGCGCGCGACGAATCTGCCGCCGGCGTGCCGCTGCGCCGCATCGCCGACACCGGCGACAGCGCCGAGACCAGCCTCGGCGTGCGCGGCAAGTGGTCGTTGCTGCTCGGAGGCGACGGTGGCGCGCCGGCGCCGCAGGCCGAGCACAGCCTGGTGCTTGGTGGCGAACTCGAGTGGCAGCGGCGGGACGACGCACGCCGCCTGACCGAGAACGGCCTGCCGCTGCTGACCGACTTCGGCGACACGCTGAGCGCGCGCAGCACGCGCGCCGCGATCTACGCGCAGGACGAGTGGAACCCGTCGCCCCGGTGGAGCCTGCACGCCGGGCTGCGCTGGGAGGGCATCTCGACCGAGGGCGACGCCGGCAGTGCCGGCGAGGGCGTGCGCCCGCGCAACCGCAATGGCGTCTGGACGCCGCTGGCGCACGCGGTCTGGAAACCCGACCCGAAGAGCCGCAGCCAGCTACGCGCCAGCCTGACGCGCAGCTGGCGCGCGCCGTCGCTGAACAACCTGATCGCGCGTCCGAGCCCGAGCACGCGCTTCCCGCTCGCCGGCCCGAACGAGCCGACCGCGCCCGACCGCGCCGGCAACCCGGACCTGCAGCCCGAGCTGGCCACCGGGATCGACCTCGCGTGGGAGCACTATCCGGCCGGCGGCGGCGTGCTCAGCGCCAACCTCTTCCACCGCCGCATCCGGGACCTGATGCGCACGGTGACCACGCTCGAGACCGTGCCTTGGAGTCCGGTGCCGCGCTGGGTGGCACGCACGCAGAACGTCGGCGCCGCGACGACGCAGGGGCTCGAGCTGGAGGCCAAGGGCCGGCTGGCGCAGTTCCTGGCCGGCGAGCCGGCGAGGCTGCCGCGCGTCGAGCTGCGCGCCAACCTGAGCCTGTACCGCTCGCGCGTCGACGAGGTGCCCGGGCCGGACAACCGGCTCGAGCAGCAGGCCGGCGTCACCGCCAACCTGGGGGCCGACTGGTCGCCGCGCGGCTGGCCGGTCAAGCTCGGCGGCAACGTCAACTGGGTGCCCGGCTACGAGACGCAGGTCGACGCCACGCG
The DNA here is from genome assembly GCA_964595215.1 of uncultured Rubrivivax sp. Lineage (GTDB taxonomy): Bacteria > Pseudomonadota > Gammaproteobacteria > Burkholderiales > Burkholderiaceae_C > Rubrivivax. The sequence goes on from CAZQPN010000420.1 coordinate 1,627, forward strand.
CCGGCTTCGCACCGGCACGCGCCGCATCGCCGACGCCTACGCCCTGTGGACGCTGAACCCGGCGGTGGCGCTGCGGCTGCAGGCCGGCAACCTGGCACCGCGCGACAGCCGGGACGCGGAGCGCGTCGAGGCCGACGGCGTGGTCCAGGCCACGCGCACGGCCTCGCCGTCGGCGGTGAACTGGCAGCTCCGGCTGGAGCTGAAGCTGTAGCCGCCGCCTGCCGGCGGCGCTTGCCTCAGGCGTTCAGCAGATCGAGCAGCGTGCGTGCGACGACCTGGGTCGCGCGTCGCAGGTCTTCGAGCACCAGGTGCTCGTCGGCCCGCTTGGCGTTCGATTCCCGCACGGTGCGCGGGCCGGCGCCGTAGATCGCCGCCGGGATGCCTCGCTCGCCGAACAGCCGCACGTCGGTGTACAGCGGCGTGCCGCTGGTGGGGATGGGCTCGCCGAGGACCGCCCGCCCGTGGCGCTGCAGCGCCTGCACCAGCGGCGCGTTGCGTGCGTCGGGCTGCCAGGCGCGCGCGAGAAGCAGGCGGCGGATGTCCACCGTGATGCCGGATCGGGCGGCGGCCGCCTCGGCGATCACGCGGCGGATGTCGGCCTCGACCGCCACCGGATCCTCCTCCGGAATCATGCGGCGATCCAGCTTCAGCACCACCTTGCCCGGCACGACGTTGGTGTTGGTGCCGCCCTCGATCCGCCCGACGTTCAGATACGGATGGGTGATGCCAGGCACCTGCGAGCGCACCGACGTGTAGGCCGCGTTCTGCGCGTACAGCGCGTTCAGGATCGCGACCGCACCCTGCAGCGCGTCGACGCCGGTGTCGGGGATGGCCGCGTGCGCCATCGTGCCGTGCACCGTGACCTCCATCTGCAGGCAGCCGTTGTGCGCGGTGATCACCTGGTAGCTGAAGCCGGCGGCGAGCAGGAAGTCGGGCTGGGTCAGCCCCTGCGCCAGCAGCCACTGCGGGCCGAGCTCGCCGCCGAACTCCTCGTCGTACGTGAACAGCAGCTCGACCCCACCCTTCAACGGCACGCCGGAGGCCCGGAGTGCCTCGAGCGCGCGCACGGCGAAGGTGTAGGTCGCGAAGTCGCTCTTGCTGACGGCGGCGGCGCGGCCGTACAGCCGCCCGTCCTCGATCTCGCCGCCGTAGGGGTCGTGCGTCCAGCCTTCTCATGGCGGCACGACATCGCCGTGCGCGTTCAGTGCCACGACGGGGCCGCCGTCGGCGTAGCGTCGGCGCACGACGAGGTTGGTGATCGACTGCATGCCATAGGCGCGCACCGCGGCGCGAGGCACCGGGTGGGCCTCGGCCGCCAGGCCCATGGCTTGCAGCAGCTCGGCCGTGCGCTCGGCGTGCGGCGCGTTGTCGCCCGGCGGCGTGTCGGTGGGCACGCGCACGAGTTCCTGCAGAAAGCGGACCTCCTCGTCGAAGTGGGCGTCGATCCAGGTGTCGAGGGCGGCGTAGGCGGCGTTCATGGGGTCTCCGGAGAGCGGCTGCGCGCCGGCGGCGGCGCGGGGGCCGGTGCATTCGGCAGGCGCCCGCGCGGCCGGCGCCTTGCCAGGGTCAGAGGTGTTCGATCAGGTGCAGGAAGGCGCGCACCGCGAGGTCGGCGTCGTCGCTGGTGATGGCCTCCAGCGGGTTGTGGCTGATGCCGGCGTTCAGTCCGCGCACGAACAGCATCGCCTGCGGCATCGCTTCGTGCAGCTTCA
>CAZQPN010000421.1:0-3336 GCA_964595215.1 uncultured Rubrivivax sp.
CGTCACCCGAGGTCGAACTGCCGTCGGCGATCGAGGTGACGTCGGTGTCGGCCGTGGACTGCAGCAGCGCGGCCCCGGCCACCGCCACGGCACGCCCGCCGCCGATGCCCACCTGCGTGTCCGACTTGCCGATGTCGATCGCGACCGCGGCAGCCAGGTTGACCGACGACCCCCCGGTGGAGGCGCCGTCCTTGTCGGCCGTCCTGGCCTCCGGCGTCGCGCCGGCCGCGGTGCTGTCGCGCGCCCCCTTGTCGGTGGCCACGGCATTGCCGACGCCGCGCTGCGCCGTCGTTTGCTGATCGACCCGGCCGTTGCTGGTCCCGTCGTCTTCCTTCTCGCCCCTGGCGCTGGCCGTGGCGGTGCCGCCCGTCTGCTGGCGGCTGGCCGCCGTCATCGACAGGGCGCCACCCAGCGTCGCGGAGCGGTCCAGCAGGACCCGCGTCGTGTCGACCACGGACGCGAAGGCCAGCGACGCACCGAGCGCCAGGTTGCTGCCCTGCGCCGCGCCTTCGGCCAGCGACACGACGGTGCCCGCATGGTCGGCATCGAGCGTGAGCGACTGCAGCGCGAGGGTCGTCGCGCTGCCGAGCACCTCGGCAACCGTGTCGGCGTTGGCAACCGTGATGGCCGCGGCCGGCGTGATCGAGGTGCCCCCGGCTGCGCCGCCTTTGGCCTCGGTGGTCACGGAGGTGCTCGAGCGGGCGTCCAGGCTCAGCGAGCCGGACGCGCCTGCGATCCCTGACCCGGCCTCCAGCCGCGCCACGGCGGTCGCATCGGAGACGTTGATCGCCACCGATGCGCCGACGCCCACGGCATCCCCGGTGCCCGTCAGCATCGATCGCGCCCGGGCCTCGTCGTCGCCGGCGAGGTCGGCCTTGAGCGACAACGTGGTGGCGCCCGACAGGGTCAGGCTGGCCGTGGTCGCGAGCAGTGCCTCGGCTCGCGTGATGCCGGCATTGATGGCGAGTGCGCCAGCCACCCCGACATTGCCGGCACCGGCACCCGAGGTCGCGACGGCACCAAAGCGCGCCGTGAGCAGCTCGGCGGTCGCCTGCACGCCGCCAGGGGCGCTCAAGGTGGTCGCGCCGGAGAAGACGACGCGGCTGTCGATGTCCGCGGTGTTGATGGCTGCCGCCGCGCCGATGCCGACGGCACCGCTGCCCGTGCTGCTGGCGTCGGCAACGGTCACGAGGCCGGCGTCCGGCCCGCTCAGGCTGCTGCGGGCACGCAGCGTCGTGGCACCGCTCGAGCTGATCGTCCCGCCGGTCGAGACATCGACGAGGCTGTCCCCGGTGACCGTCGTGACGGCGACGGCCGCGGCCAGGTTCATCGGGCCGCCGTCGGCCTTGGCGTCGTTGTCCGCCAGCTGCCTTTGCCCCTCGGTCTGACCGCTGGCGGGCGCGGTGGCGCCACCCTGCGTGGATTTTGCCGTGGTCGACACCGATCGGGTCGCATCGGCTGCCACGAGGACGGTCTGGCCGGCCAGCGAGGCGGTGTCCGCGACGGTGGCCCGGGTCTGACCGCCGAGCACGGTGACGGCCACGGTGCCGCCTGCCGCCGTGCCGGACGACGCACCCGCGCCGCCGTCGGCCGTCGTCCTGGCCACGACGTCGTTGACCGCCACGACGCTGAGGGCACCGGCGGCCGTCAGCGTGGTCGCCCCGCCGACGCGCAGCGTCGCGGTGCTGCCCAGCATGCTGATCGCCACCGACGCGTCGGTGTCGCTTTGGGTGCTGCCGCTGTCGGGCGCCGTGTCGAGCGTGACGTCGAGGTGGCTGCGCGACTCGATGGACAGGCCCGCCGTCGCGGTCACCGCGCTGCTGCCCAGGAACTGGATCGCCGACGTCGCGTCGGCCAGCACGGACCCGAACCGCACGTCGCTGCCGAACAGGCCGAGGTCGCCGCTGTCCAGCGTGACATCGCTGCTCGCATCGATGCCGATCTGGCGGCCCGAGACCGTTGCACCCTGGAACGTGACCGCCGCGCTCGCGCTGGCGAGGATGTCCGTGCCGAGCACACCACCCGTGCTGGCGTGGACGCTGGCGATGCGGATGTCGCGTCCCTGGACATCGGCGCCGACCGTGATGGCCTCGGCCGCCTGGATGTCGATGTCCCCGCTGCTGCGCAGCACGCCGCTGATCGTGACGTCGTCGGTGCTGGTCACGAACAGCCCGGACGTCAGGTAGGTGTGGGAGCCGCTGCTCGTGAGGCTCAGCCCGTCGTCGCTGACGCCCGGCACATCGGTGCCGCCGTCGAATTCGATCTTGATGGCGAACGGGGCGAAGCTCGGGTTGCCATCGAGGTCGTTGTAGTTGAGGTTGACCGTGAGACGGTCGTCGAAGGTCGAACCGTTGAAGGCGACGACGAGGTTCTGGTCGAGGAGGCGGGACGCCAGCACGGTCCCGCCGGTGTCGACCAGCTGCAGCGTCAGGTTGGCGGCGCCGGTGTCGACCAGTTGCAGCACGGCATCGAGGCTGCCCGTCGGCAGCGCCGTGTAGGCCATCGTGGCCCCGAACGTGGGCTGCGGCAGCGGCGATGTCGACAGCAGCAGCCGAGGCTCGAGCGCCTCGACGATCGGCCGCTTGCGCATCGGTGGTTGAGCGGTCACGGCCCGCTCGAGCCAGCGTGAGATCAGCCGGCCGCCCCATTCGATCAGCCCCCGCTGGCGACGGACCGGCGTCGTCGTCGGTCCTGCAGGTCGCCTGACCTTGTCGCCTCGTGTGCCCATGATCCCCCGCCGCGCCGGCTTGGCAGCGCCCTCGCAAAGCCGCCCTCCCGCCATGCAGCGGACGTGCGTCGTTGCCGGATGTTAGCCGCCGACACCTGAGCCGGTGAGGGTGATAGCCCTCATCGAGCCCACTCAGTCACGGGGGGTCGACCCGCTTCACGGGCAGTTCACCCAGCGCATCGGCTTACCGTGCGACGTCCGCTCCGGGCGCAGGGCCGTTGCGCCTGAAGAACCTGCGTGTCCAGCGCATTCACGTCGCCGGGCCTGCCACCGCCGACAACGATGAACGCGGGGACGGCTCCAGGCCAGGCCAGCCGCGTGTGCCGCTTGATCGCGGCCGTGGCAAAGAACCCGATGCGGTCGATGCGATGGCGCGGCGGCGTGACCCCGACGGCAGCGAGTCCGGCGCGCCGTGCCACCGGCCCAGGGCCTGGGCCGCGCAGCGCCGCACACGCGAGCCCTGCCCGTGCGGCGACCGGCGGGTGCTGGCCGATCCGGCACGACGCGGCCCGGCTCGGGTCAGGCGGCCGTGGCGCCGGTCGTCTCGAGCAGCTTGAGCCGCTGCACCTTGCCCGACGGGCCACGCGGCAGCGTCTCGACGAAGCGGA
>CAZQPN010000422.1:0-3335 GCA_964595215.1 uncultured Rubrivivax sp.
GGCGCCCGCCTCGGGCGCGCCGGGGGCGTCGTCGAAGAAGCCGTAGCCGGGGTCCTTCGCCGGCGGCGGGCCCTCGGCGGCAGGGGCGCCCGGCGCGCCGGGATGGAAGCCGTAGCCGGGCCCGAACGGCGCCAGCCGCACCTGCTCGCGCGTCACATGGAAGCTGAACAGGTCCAGCAGGTCGTTGTCGCTGCTCGCGGTACAGACCTTGAAGCGGCGCAGGCCGTCGGCGGGCTGTCCGGCGTCCAGGGCCTCGATCGTGCCCAGGCCGCCGATCTCGCGGAACAGGTCGAGCAGGTTGTCGGCCGTGGCCGGATCGTCGAGCGGGCCCACGGTCAGTTCGAGTTGCCGCTCGCCTTGCGCCGGCGACGCCTTCGCCGCGGGAGGCGCCAGCGGGACGGCGGCCTCGGGGGTGCCGGCGGCGAGCGGGATGGCCGCGGGTTCGCGACCGCCCTCGACCAGGGCGCGGATCGATGCCCGCAGCGCGACGGTGTCGGGCGCCTCGCCGCCATGCCCCTGGTGCCGGGCCAGCTGCGCCTTCAGCACGTCGCCTGCCGCCAGCAGCACGTCGACCATGTCCGGCGTCGGGGCCAGTTCGTGGCGGCGCAGCTTGTCCAGCAGCGTCTCCATCTCGTGCGTCAGCTCGGCGACGTCGCTGAAGCCGAACGTGGCGGCACCTCCCTTGACCGAGTGCGCGCAGCGGAAGATCGCGTTCAGCTCCTCGTCGTCGGCCGTCTGCAGATCCAGGTGAAGCAGCATCTGCTCCATCGCGTCCAGGTTCTCGCCTGCCTCCTCGAAGAAGACCTGGAAGAACTGGCTCAGGTCCGTCCCGATCGACAGGTGCGTTCCCTCTTTACTCATCTCGCCCATGGCTTGTCTCCTGCGCCGGCCGGATCAGCGGATGACCTTGCCGATGACTTCCACCAGCTTGGCCGGATCGAAGGGCTTGACCAGCCATCCGGTGGCGCCCGCGGCGCGGCCGGCCTGCTTCATCTGGTCGCTGCTCTCGGTCGTCAGGATCAGGATCGGCGTGCTCTTGAACTTCGGGCTCTCGCGCAGCCGCCTGGTCAGACCGATGCCGTCCATGCGCGGCATGTTCTGGTCGGTCAGCACGAGGCTGAAGTCGCGGCTGGACGCCTTCTCCCAGGCGTCCTGGCCGTCGACCGCCTCGACCACGTTGAAGCCGGCGTTCTTTAGCGTGAAGGACACCATCTGGCGCATCGAGGCGCTGTCGTCTACGGCGAGGATGGAATGCATGACAGGTTCTCCGGGGGCGCTCTGGCGCGGTGGTGTCGTCGGCGGGGCGGTGGGCTAGAACAGCTCGATGGAGCCTGCGTCCATCTCGTCCTGCGTCACGGGGTTCGGGCGCAGCGGCGGCGACTCGACGACGGCAGGACCGTCGTCGTCGTCGCCCAGCGCCTGGCGCGCCAGACGGTCGGCGCATCCGCGCAGGCGCGAGGTGGTGTGGGAGATCAGCTGCGTGGCCATGTCCTGGAACTGCATCGCGGTGATGGCCCCGGCGACGTGCGCCATCGAGCGCTGCAGTGGCGGCGCGTCCAGCGCCAGCTGCGTCGCGGCGGCCTGCTGCAGGAGCTCGAGCTCGTGCGCCGCGCCCTGGAAGTGCGCGAGCAGCGAGTCGCTGGCGTCGCTGAGCAGGCGCTGGAGGCGCTCGAGGTCGTTGCTGGCCACGAGCAGGTCGTCCTGCATCTCGGCGGCGGCCATCAGCGGCAGCCCGTTGGGCGGCGCGTTGGCGGTGTCGTCGGTGTTCAGCATTCGCTCTCCGGGCAGTCGTTGGCTCGCATCCCCGGGCACGGCGATGGGCTGTCCTGATGGTTGTCGGCAGCGCAACACGACCGCTTTAGCGGAAACTGGCACGCCACAGCAGGGCAATCCACCGTTTGATGCGCGCTGGCGGCGCTGCGCGATACTGCGGCCATGGCTTCCCGCCCGATCCCGCGCCGGCTGTCCGGCCCGCTGCGCGTGCTGCACCTGGAGGACTCAGAGCTCGACCATGCGCTGGCGCTGGCGCATCTGGAGCGGGGCGGCTTGGAGGTCGAGTGCCGGCGCGTCGACACGCGGGCGGACTTCGAGGCCGCCCTGACCGAGCCGTGGGATCTGGTGCTGTCCGACTACAACCTGCCCGGCTTCTCCGGCATCGACGCGCTGCGCCTGCTGCGTGCGCGCCACCTCGACCTGCCCTTCGTGCTCGTGTCCGGAGAAATCGGCGAGGAGACGGCGGTCGACGCAATGCGCAGCGGCGCCAGCGACTACCTTCTCAAGCACAACCTGGCGCGCCTGGTGCCCGCCGTCGAACACGCGATCGAGGCCGCCGAGTCGCGCCGCGCTCGCGCCACCGCCGACCGCGAGCTGCAGGCGTCTCGCGAGCAGTTGCAGGCGCTGGCGCGTCACCTGCAGGCCAGCATCGAGGCCGAGCGCCACGCGATCGCGCGCGAGATCCACGACGACGTCGGCGGCAGCCTGACGGCGCTGAAGTTCGAGCTCGACTGGATCCGCCGGCACGCCGGCTCGCAGGCCCTGCAGCAGCGCGCGGTCGGTGCGCTCGAGCTGCTGACGCATGCGATCGACACCAGCAAGCGCATCATGCACAACCTGCGGCCGGCCATCCTCGAACAGGGCCTGGTGCCGGCGCTGCAGTGGATGGCCGGCAATTTCGAGCGCCGCACCGGTATCGCCTGCCGGCTGCGCTCGCCACCCGACAGCCCGGCGCTGCCACCCGGGGTGCCCCTGGTGGCCTACCGCACCGCGCAGGAGGCGCTGACCAACGTCAGCAAGCACGCGCAGGCGACAAGGGTCGAGATCGAGCTGTCGCTCGGCGCCGGCGTGCTGTCGCTCGAGGTCGCCGACAACGGCCGCGGCATGACCGCGGCCGACCGTGCCAAGGCGCACAGCTTCGGTCTGCGCGGCCTGCAGGAGCGCGCCGACACCGTCGGGGGCTGGATCGACCTGGCCAGCCGACCCGGCGGCACCAGCCTGATCCTGTCGGTGCCCCTGGACGCGGGCGCCGGGCACGTGCTCGACGGGTCCGGCGCGCTGCCGGTCGACGCCGAAGCGCAGGTCGACGACCGCGAGCACGACCCGTCTGCGTGGACGCCGCTGTGACCGCCGCCGAACCCCACCCACGACGCAGGACCGGAACCCGATGATCGACGTCATCCTCTGCGACGACCACGCGCTGATCCGGCGCGGCATCCGCGACACGCTGGGCGAAGCGGCCGACATCCGCGTCGTCGGCGAGGCCGGCGACTACGGCGAGCTGCGCAGCCTGATGCGCAGCGCGCGCTGCGACGTGCTGGTGCTGGACATCAACATGCCGG
>CAZQPN010000423.1:0-3327 GCA_964595215.1 uncultured Rubrivivax sp.
CGATCTCGACCAGCGCGTTGTAGATGCCCCAGGTCGTGCCGAACAGGCCGACGAACGGCGCGGTCGACCCGACGGTCGCCAGCAGCGACATGCCGTCCGACAGGCGGCTCTGCACGCTGCCCACCGCGCGATCGACCGACATGCCGATCCACGTGTGCTTGTCGATCGACTCGACCATCGTGCCTTCGTGGTGGTCGCTGGCCTTGACGCCCTGCTCGGCGATGTACCGGAAGGCCGAGCCTTCCTTCAGGGTGTCCAGTCCGGCCTTGATGCTCGGCGCCTTCCAGAAGGCCTCGCTGCCGGCGCGTCCGCTCTTGAGCATCGAGCGGGTCTCGAAGTACTTCAGGATGATGACGTACCAGCTCGCGATCGACATGATCACCAGGATGACCAGCGTCCCCTGCTTGACCCGGTCCGACGCCTGCCACAGCGCCGCCAGGCCGTAGGGGTTGGCAATTTCCTCCTGGGCCATCTCCGGCTCCAGCGTGGGGGCCGGGGGCGGGGCGAAGCCCGGCGCGGTGGCTGGCGTTTCCTCAGCCGCTGGCGCCGGCGCCGACGCGGGGACATCCGGTGCGGTCTGCGCCAGGCCGGCGTCCGGCAACAGGCCCAGCACAGGCAGGGCGGCGATCAGGGTGGCGCCCAAGGCGGCGCGCAGGGTGTGACTCAGGGACATGGGGGTGGACTCCGACTAGGAAAGCGCCACGCCTGCGGCGGGCGCGCGGGAAACGGTGATGGGGATGCGGTGCGGGGGGTGGGGCAGGGATGGTCCGGGCGTCTACTGAATGCGCCAGACGTACTCGACTTCGAAGGTGCCACCCATCGGTCGACCCTGGGCGTCCTGACCTGCGCGGAAAGTGCACTCGCTGAGCTTGGCCAGCGCGACACGGTCGAGGGCGCGATGCTCGCGCGAGCTGCCCGAGCGACCGATCACGTCGGCGTTCGCGAGCTTGCCGTCGGCACCGACGGTGAACTTGATGCGCGTCGTGCCGGTGACCTCCGCCCGCAGGGCGGCGGCCGGGTAGTCGTCCGCCGTGGGTGCGCAGGAGGCCACGTTGGCGATCGCCGGCGACACCGCGCGCGGCGGTGGCGCCGGCGGTGCCGGCGGTGCCGGTGGGGCCTCCGGCGCAGGCGCCGGGGCGATCGCCACCGGCGGCGCCGGCGGCGGCACGTCGCGCGTCACGGTGATCGCCGGGGCGGGCGGCGGGTTCTGCACCACGATCTCGGGCGGCGGCACGAAGGACGGCGGCGGCGGTGCGAACTTGGGCGGCGGCGGCAGGTTCTCGGGCGGCGGCGGCGGGGGCGGCTCGACTTCCTCGATGATCTTGGTCTCGATCGGCGCCCGGATCACGTCCACCACCTTGCGCGCCAGGCCGCTCGCGATGGCCCAGCCCAGGAGCACATGCAGCAGGACGACGATGCCGAGGCCGACGATGTGGTTCCCGGGTTTCCTCTGTTGCTCGGCGTAATTCACTCAATCCTCCAGACAGCCCCCATCGGTAGCAAGAAGCGTACACACGCCTCCGGCCACGCGATGCAGACCGCTGATTTCGGCTGACGGCAGCCTGACGGCGCCGCAAAAGGGCGGGATGATACCGTGCCTCCACGACGCCCCATGTCGGGGCATCACCTACGGGACAACGATCGTTTCCAGGCGGGCGACAGGCGGCGGATCTTCTGCGCAAGCGCCTTCGCGCCCCGAAGCGCCGGCTTCAGCGGAACTGCTCGAGCAAGCGCTCCAGCGCCATCGTGAAGGGCTGGGCCAGCAGCGGCAGCGTGGCGAGCATGCCGATCAGTCCGACGCCGAGCGTGACCGGAAAGCCGATGGCAAAGATGTTGATCTGCGACGCCACGCGCGAGATCAACCCGAGCACGAGGTTGACGAACAGCAGCATCGCGATCAACGGCAGGGCAATCCACAGGCCGATGCGGAAGATCTCCGCACCCCACAGGTGCGGCAGCGTCTGTCGCACGAAGGCGAAGGGCTCGGGGCCGACGGGGAAGGCCGAGAAGCTCTGCATCAGTGCCATCAGCACCAGCAGGTGGCCGTTGATGACGATGAACAGCCACGCCACCATGGTGCCGTAGAAGCGCCCGGTGGCGGTGCCGGCGCTGGCCGAGACGGGGTCGAAGAAGCCGGCGAAGTTCAGCCCCATCTGCAGGCCGACGAACTCGCCGGCGAACTCGACCGCGGCGAACACCACGCGCACCGCGAAGCCGATCGACAGCCCGATGACCACCTGCTGGGCCACCAGCATGAACGCCAGCGGCGAGTCCAGCGGCACGACCGGCATTTCCGGCAGGCTCGGCTGCGCCGCCAGCGCGACGAAGGCCGCCAGCGCGACCCGCACGCGCACCGGAACGGTGCGCGTGCCGAGCACCGGCAGCGCAGAGAACACCGCCAGCGTCCGGATGAAGGGCCACAGCAGCGGGTTGAGCCAGGCCAGCAGCTGGGCTTCGGTGACGGTGACCATGGCGCGGCCGTCGGGTCAGGGCAGCAGACGGCGGGCCGGCGCGTCGGGTCAGCCGACCGCGCCTGGGATCGCCATCAGCGTTTCGCGCAGGTACTCGACCAGGGTCGACAGCATCCAGGGCCCGGCGAACGCGAGTACGGCGACGGCGCCGACGATCTTGGGCACGAAGCTGAGCGTCGCCTCGCTGATCTGGGTGGCGGCCTGGAAGACGCTCACCGCCAGGCCGATCACGAGCACCGTGATCAGGATCGGGGCCGAGACGAGCAGCAGCAGCGTGAGGCCCTGCTGGCCGACGGTGAAGATCTGTTCGGAGTCCATGGCGCGGGCGGTCCTGGTGTCGCGGTCAGTTCATGAACGAGGCAGCGAGCGACCCGAGCAGCAGGTTCCAGCCGTCGGCCAGCACGAACAGCATCAGCTTGAACGGCAGCGCCACCAGCACCGGTGACAGCATCATCATGCCCAGGCTCATCAGCACGCTGGCCACCACCATGTCGATGATCAGGAAGGGCACGAAGATCAGGAAGCCGATCTGGAAGGCGCTCTTGAGCTCGCTCGTGACGAAGGCCGGCACCAGCACGCGCAGCGGCACGTCTTCACCCGCCACCTCGGGCGGCAGCTTGGCCAGGCGCGCGAACAGCATCACGTCGCTCTGGCGCGTCTGCTTCAGCATGAATTCACGCATCGGCTGCACGCCGCTTTCCAGCGCCTGCTCGGCCGGCAGCGTGCCCTGGCTGTAGGGCAGCCAGGCCTGTTCGTAAACCTTGTCGAAGGTGGGTGCCATGACGAAGAAGGTGAGGAACAGGCTCAGCCCGATGATCACCTGGTTGGGCGGCGCGGCCTGCGTGCCCAACGCCTG
>CAZQPN010000424.1:0-3308 GCA_964595215.1 uncultured Rubrivivax sp.
ACCGCGGCCGGCGAGCTGTTCGACATCGACACCGCGCTGCGGCCGAACGGCGGCTCGGGCCTGCTCGTGACCTCGCTCGCCGCGTTCGAGAAGTACCAGATCGGACGTGGCAGCAACACCGCCTGGACCTGGGAACACCAGGCGATCACGCGCGCCCGCTTCGCCGCCGGCGCGCTCCAGATCGGCCCGGCGTTCGAGGCCACGCGCCGCGCCGTGCTGACGGCGCCACGCGACCACACGTCGCTGCGCGAGGAGATCCGCGCGATGCGCGACAAGGTGCGCGGCGCACACCCCGTGCCGGCCGGGCGATTCGACGTCAAGCACAGCGACGGCGGCATGATGGACGTCGAGTTCGCCGTCCAGTGGCTGGTGCTGGCGCACGCGGGTACGCACCCGCCCCTGCAGGACAACGCCGGCAACATCGCGCTGCTGCAGCGGGCCGAGGGCGCGGGGCTGCTGCCGACGGGCGTGGGCGCCGCCGCGGCCGACGCCTACCGCGAGCTGCGCCGCGCCCAGCACCACGCGCGGCTGGACGAGAAGCCGACCCACTTCGACCCGGAGGGATTCGCCGCCCAGCGCGCTGCGGTGCAGGCGCTGTGGCATGCCGTGTTCGGCTGAGCCGCGCGCGCGCGCCTGGCTCGGCCTGTGCGGCGCGCTCGCCGCCGGCGCGGTGCTGGGCTGGGTGGTGCCTTCCGCCATGCTCGACTGGCAGCCGGCGCACGCCTTCGAGCAGCCCTGGCGCTGGTGGAGCGCGGCCTTCGTGCACTGGAGTCCGCTGCACCTGGCGGCCAACCTGGCCGGGCTGGCGCTGCTGGCCGCGCTCGAGCGCGCCGCGGCCGCGCCGGCGCGCGTGGCCGCGGGCTGGCTGCTGGCATGGCCGCTGACGCACGGCGCGCTGCTTGGCGAGCCGGCGCTGGCGCACTACGGCGGACTGTCGGGCGTGCTGCATGCCGGCGTCGCGGCGATCGCGATCTGGCTGCTGTGGGCCGCGCGCGGGCGTCGCCGCTGGCTCGGCGGTGCGATCGCCGCCGGGCTGGCCACCAAGGTGATGCTCGAGGCGCCGTGGGCCGGGCCGCTGGCGCACCCGGCCGGCTGGGACATCGCCGTCGCGCCGCTGGCACACGCCGCCGGCGCGCTGGCCGGCGCGTCGTGCACACTCGCGGCGCTCGCGCTGCACCGCAGCTGACACGCCCGTGCGCCGTCGGGGCGGGTCCAGCCGCCTCCTCGCCTGGCACCATGACCGACCGCAAGACCGAACTCGATGCCCTGGCCGTCGGCCTGCTGCTGGCCTGTACCGCGTTGTGGGGCGCCAACCAGGTGGCGATGAAGTGGGCGCTGGTCGAGATGCCGCCGCTGTGGCAGGCGGCGGCCCGCTCGGTCGGCGCGGCGGTCCTGCTGGCGGCCTGGGCGCGCGCCCGCGGGCTGCCGATCTGGCGCCGCGACGGCACCGGCCGCGCCGGCTGGCTCGCCGGTGCGCTGTTCGCGGCCGAGTTCGGCTGCATCTTCGTCGGCCTGCAGTACACCGGGGCGTCGCGCATGGCGGTCTTCATCTACCTCGCCCCCTTCGTCGTCGCGCTCGGCATGCCGCTGCTCGTGCCGTCGGAGCGGCTGGACCGCTGGCAGATGGTCGGCCTGGCCGCCGCCTTCGGCGGCGTCGTGTGGGCCTTCGTCGGCGGCTTCACGGCGCCGGCGATCGGGCCGCGCCAGTGGATCGGCGACGCGCTGGGCATCGCGGCCGCGGTGCTGTGGGGACTGACGACGCTGGTGCTGCGCGGCAGCCGGCTTGGCAGCGCGCTGCCGGAGAAGGTCCTGCTGTACCAGCTCGTCGTCTCGGGCGCGGCGCTGGCGGCGGCGTCCTGGGCCGCCGGCGAATCCTGGCCGGCCCGCCTGACGGGCGCATCGCTGTGGCCGCTCGCCTTCCAGACCGTGATCGTCACCTTCGCCAGCTACCTGACCTGGTTCTGGCTGCTGCGCCACTACCCGGCCACGCGCCTGTCGGCCTTCACGCTGCTGACGCCGATGTTCGGGTTGCTCGCCGGCGTCGTGCTGCTCGGCGAGCCGGTGACGACGCGCCTGCTGGTGGCGCTGGGCGCGGTATCGTTGGGCATCGCGCTCGTCAATCGCATCGGGCGCACGTCCCCTGCCCTGCCTCGTCCGGAGACCTGAACATGCTGACGCTTTGCGGCTTCTCGCTGTCCAACTACTACAACAAGGTCAAGCTCGCGCTGCTCGAGAAGGGCCTGCCCTTCGAGGAAGAGATCGTGCGCACCGGCAGCAGCGCAGAGGAGGTGCTGTCGGCGTCGCCGCTGGGCAAGATCCCGTTCATCCGCACGCCGCATGGGCCGCTGTGCGAGAGCCAGGCGATCCTCGAATACCTGGAGGCCGCCCACCCGACACCGCCGCTGCTGCCGGCCGACGCCTTTGCGGCGGCCAAGGTGCGCGAGCTGATGATCTTCATCAACCTGCACCTGGAGCTGGTGGCGCGCGAGCTCTACGGCCAGGCGTTCTTCGGCGGCAGCGTCAGCGAGGGCACGCAGGCGCGCGTGCGCAAGGCACTCGACAAGAACATCCCCGCATTCCGGCGGCTGGCGAAGTTCTCGCCCTTCGTGGCCGGCGACAGCTTCACCATGGCCGACTGCGCTGCCTACGTCAGCCTGCCGCTGGTGGGCATGAGCACGCGCCTGGTGCTGGGCAGCGACCTGCTGGCAGAGCACGGCGTCGATTGGAAGGGCTACGGCAAGCTGGTCGGCCAGCGACCGAGCGCGCAGAAGGTCGACGCCGACCGCAAGGCCGATCAGGAGCGGGCTGCAGCGGCCGCGAAGAAGGGCTGATCGGAGGACCGCATCCGGCGTCAGACCTGCGCGGCCGCGGCGCCGCCGGCCGACGGCGGCACCACGCGAGCGGCCATCTCCTTGCGGAAGCGGTTGAGCTCCTGCACGCTGGCGAAGCTGCGCTCCATCAGCAGGCTCATGTTGTGCAGGATGCGCTCGACGACCTTGCTTTCCCACACCGCGTCGAACTGGATCTGATGGCTCAGCCACTGCTCGAGCCACTCCGGATCGGGCAACCGGCTCTGGACGGTGTCACGCGGGAACAGCTTGGTGTTCACGTGCAGGTTGGTCGGATGCAGTGCCTGCGCGGTCCGGCGTGCGCTGGCCATCAGCACGCCGACCTTGGCGAAGGCGGCGCGCGCCTCGTCGCCGAACTTGTGCAAGGCGCGTTTCATGTAGCGCAGGTAGGCGCCGCCGTGGCGCGCCTCGTCGCGTGCCAGCGTCTCGTAAATGGCCTGGATGACGGGCTCGGTGTGC
>CAZQPN010000425.1:0-3301 GCA_964595215.1 uncultured Rubrivivax sp.
GCTCCTCCTTTACTTCCGTGGGAGGGTGCCCGCCGCCCTTGGCCTGCAGCCGCTCCTGTCTTCGACGGTCAAGTACCGCCGCGGTGGACTGCCGAGGACAGCGGGTGCCCTTCCCCGTAAGTAAAGGAGGAGCCGGCGGCCGAAGGCCGACGGCGGGGGACATGGAGGGGAAGGGCGCCCGCTGGCCTCGGCTCGCGCGCAGGTGGCATGCATCCACAAAGCGGACGTTCGAGTTCCGCGTCGGGCCGATTGCAGACGCATGCAGGCGATCAGCCATGACCTGCATTTCAACCCTTCAACCCACCCTGCGTCAGACCGCCCACCACGCGCTCCTGGAACACCGCGATCAGCACCGCGATCGGGACGATGGCCACCACCAGCGCGGCCGAGATCACCGGCCAGGGGAAGACGAACTCGGTCTGGTACAGCGTGATGCCCACCGGCAGCGTGCGCATCGACGGGTTGGAATTGAGCGACAGCGCCAGCAGGAACTCGTCCCAGGCGTTGACGAAGCTCAGGATGCCGGCGGTGAAGACACCGGGTGCCGCCAGCGGCACGACGACGCGCGACAGCGCGCCCAGCCGCGTGCAGCCGTCGATCATCGCGGCGTTCTCCAGGTCGCGCGGGATGCTCTGGAAGAAGCTCACCAGCACCAGCGTGCACACCGGCAGGCTCAGCACCGTGTAGGGCAGCACCAGCGCCAGGTAGGTGTTGAGCAGGCCGAACGAGCGCATGGTCTCGAAGATCGGCACCAGCAGCGTGATGAGCGGGAACATGCTGGACGCCACGATGGCCGTCAGGATCCACTGCCGGTGCTTCAGGTTCAGCCGTGCGATCGCGTAGGCCGCCAGCGCCGAGACCATCAGCGTCGCGACCGTCGACAGCCCGGCCACGAGCGCGCTGTTGCCCAGGAAGCGCAGCAGCGGCTGGTCGGTGAAGGCGGCGACGTAGTTGTCCAGCGTCGGGTTGCGCGGCCAGTAGCTGATCGGCCGCGTGACCAACTCGGCCTCGGTCTTCAGCGAGGTCAGCAGGATCCACACGGCGGGGAAGAAACCGTTGAGGACGACGATCGCCGCGGCCACCCAGCGCAGCCGCGGGCCGGTCCACATCGAGGCGTTCGGCGGGGCCGTCATGGTGCGCCCCTTCGTAATTCGCACTCCGGGATGAGCGCTTGGGAGCGGCCCGGCGCGCTCATGCCTGCCTCGCGATGCGGCGCAGGTAGACCGCGGTGATGAGCATCGACAGCAGGAACATGAACACCGCCAGCGTCGAGCTGTAGCCGATGTCGCCGTATTCGATCGAGTTCTTGTGGATCAGCATCGCCAGCGTCTCGGTCGCGTTGCCCGGCCCGCCGCGCGTCATTGTGTACGGGATGTCGAAGGTCTGTAGCGCGGTGATGGTGCGGAAGATCAGTGCCACCACGATCGACGGCATCAGCATCGGCAGCGTGATCTCGCGGAACTGCTGCCACTTGCTGGCGCCGTCGACCTCGGCCGCCTCGTACAGCGACGACGGGATCATCTGCAGCCCGGCCAGCAGGATCAGTGCCATGAAGGAGCTCGTCTTCCAGATGATGGTGATGCAGATCGCCGTCATCGCCCAGCCCGGGCGCAGCAGCCACATCGTCGGCTCGGCGCCGGCGCGGCCCATCAGGTCGTTGACGAAGCCGTACTCGGTGTGGAAGAACCACGCGAAGATCAGGCCGGCGAAGGCCAGCGGCAGCGCCCAGGGCAGCAGCAGCGCCAGCCGCACCGGCCAGCGCCGCTTGAAAGGCAGGTTGGCCAGCAGCGCAAGGCCGAGGCCGACGATCAGGGCGCCGGGCACCGTCACCGCGGTGATCAGCACCGTGTTCCAGGTCGCCGACCAGAAGTCCTTGTCCTGCAGCACCAGCGCGTAGTTCTCGAAGCCGACGAAGCTGCCCTGGCCGCCGCCCTGCAGCCGCAGGTCGAAGAAGCTGTTGAAGATCAGCTTGCCGATCGGGTAGACGACGATCAGCGCCAGCAGCACGAACGCGGGCGCCAGCAGCAGCATGCCCAGCGTCCGGTCCGACGGGTCGCGCAGTCGGGACAGCATGCCTGCCATCGTGCCTGCCCCCGATCGCGCTTCGTCGACCCGCCGCCCGCGATCAGCGCATGACGCGCCGCAGCCGGTTCTCGATCTCGTCCACGCCCTCGGCCGGCGTCTTGGTGCGCGCCAGCACCGCGCTCGTCGTCGTGCGGATGACGTCGCTGACCTCGCCGTAGCGCTCGCTCTTGGGCCGGCTCTTGCCGGCGACGACGACCGCCGCCGCGTCCTTGAACCAGGGCACCGCCTGCACCACCTCGGCGTCGGTGTAGGTGCCCGGGTAGACCGGCATCAGCGAGCCCTTGATGGCCAGGAACTTGGCGGCCTCGGGGCTGCTCATGAACCGCACCAGCCTGGCCGCCTCGGCCTTGCGCTTGCTGAAGGCGCTGACCGCCCATTGCCAGCCGCCGATGCACGTCGCGCTCTGGCCGCCGGCCATTGCCGGCAGCGGCATCACGCCCACCTTGCCTTGCACGGTGGAGTCCTTGTCGCCCTGGAAGCGGTCCCAGGCGAAGCCCCAGTTGATCGCGAACAGCACCTGGCCGGCCTTGAACTCGTTGACCGTGTCGCCGGTCTTGACCTCGGCGATGTTCTTCTTCATCACGCCCTGGTCGACGAGCGACAGCCAGGTCTGCAGGCCCTTGGCGGCGGCGGTCTTGTCCAGCGTCATCTTGCCGGCGGCGTCGTTGAATTCCTTGCCCTGGCTCCAGTAGGGCAGCAGGAAGGTGCAGACCGCGCCCTCGATCGGCGCGCCCTGGATCGACAGCCCCTGCAGTGCCGGGTTGCCCTCGGCGGCCAGGATCTTCTTGCTCGCCGCGGCCAGTTCGTCCCAGGTCTTCGGCTCGGCGATGCCGTGCTTCTGCAGCAGGTCACGGCGGTAGTACATGAACATGCTGTCGGCGAAGGCCGGCAGCGCGGCGATCTTGCCGTCGACGACGTTGGCGCTGGCGTAGACCGGCAGGTAGGGCGCGAGCACCTGGGCCGGCTCGCCCAGGTGCGCGTTCAGCGGCTCGATCCAGCCCGAGCTGTAGTACTGCGCCGGGTTGACGACGTCGATCATGAAGACGTCGATCGCGCTGTCCTTGGCGTTCAGCACCGTCGACAGGTACTGGCGCTGCAGCTCGCTGGTCGCCCCGCCGGTCTCGATCTCGATCGTCACGCCGGGGTTGGCGGCCTGGTACTGGTCGAACAGCTGGCGCATCAGGTCGGGGCGCTGGTTCTGGCCGCCCGAGAACAC
>CAZQPN010000426.1:0-3291 GCA_964595215.1 uncultured Rubrivivax sp.
AAGCGAGAATCGACCCCAGCGAGGACAGTTTTTGCCGGATTTGCAGGCCCATAGCACAGCTATGGGTCAAGAAGACGGTGTTCTCGAAGAGCGGCGTAGCCAAAAGTGGACCGCTGCGGTCGGTTCGCAGCCGGCGACTCCCAAGTCCGACAGGCTCCAGCACCGGCAATCGGGCGATTGCCTTTCCGCTGCGCCGGGCCTGGTGCTGCCGCACCGGGCGCAGACATTGCGCCTTGCACGCGGGCATGGCGTAATCGGGCCTTTGCCTGTTCCAATCCGCCTGGAGGCCCGACCATGAACCGATTGCCAGCCCGCTACGACCACGTCGGCAGTTTCCTTCGACCCGCCTACCTGCTGCAGGCGCGCGAGCAACACGCCAGCGGCGCCATCGATGCGAGGCAGCTGCGCGCCGTCGAGGATCGCGCAATCACCGAGATCGTGCGGTTCCAGGAAGACGTCGGGCTCAAGAGCATCACCGACGGCGAGTTCCGTCGCACCTATTTCCACATCGACTTCCTGGAGCAGCTCGGCGGCGTCAAGACCGACATCCCGGTCACGGTGCAGCGCCCCGATGGCACGCAGGAGCTGGCTCCACCGGTGATGCGGGTGATCGACAAAGTTCGCCATACCAAGGACATCCAGCTGGCCGACTTCCAGTACCTGCAGTCGCAGGTAACCCGTGGCCATACGCCCAAGGTCAGCATCCCGTCGCCCACCATGCTGCATTTCCGTGGCGGGCGCGCCGGCATCAGCCGTCAGCACTATCCCGAGCTCGACCCCGACTTCTACCAGGACGTGGCCAACGCCTATGGCGACGAACTGCGCTCGCTGGCCGCCGCCGGTTGCACCTATGTGCAGATGGACGACACCAACCTGGCCTACCTGTGCGACGAGAAGATGCGCGAGGCGGCGCGCCAGCGCGGTGACGACCCGAACGAGCTGCCGCACCGCTACGCGCAGTTCATCAACAAGGTCGTCGCCCACAAGCCCGAGGGCATGACGCTGGCGATCCACCTGTGCAGGGGCAACTTCAAGAGCACGCATGCGGCGGCCGGCAACTACGAACCGGTGGCCGAGGCGCTGCTGGCCGAGATGAAGATCGATGCCTACTTCATGGAGTACGACGACGAGCGCTCCGGCGATTTCCGCCCGCTGCGCTTCCTGCCCAAGGGCAAGTTCGTCGTGCTCGGACTGGTGACGACCAAGTTCGGCCAGATGGAGTCCAAGGACGCGCTGAAACGCCGCATCGAGGAGGCTGCAAAGTACGCGCCGCTGGACCAGCTGTGTCTGTCACCGCAGTGCGGATTCAGCAGCACCGTGCACGGCAACAACATCGCGATGGACGCGCAGTGGGCCAAGCTGCGCCTCGTGGCCGAGGTGGCCCAGGACGTCTGGGGCTGAGGCTGGACGCGGAGCCGTCCCTGCGGACGGCTCCGCGCCTGCCGAAGCGGGCGAGTTCGGCGAGCCCGGAGCGATCAGCATCTCGACGACGCGCGGATCGCTGACCGTTCGCACCGCGTCGTACAGCGCGCGCGCTTCAGGGAAGCGCCGGCGCAGCAGGTTCAGCCACTGCTTGAGCCGCCCGGCACGATGGCGTGGCGCCACGCGCGCCGAGACGCTGCGCCAGAAGCGCGGCAGCAGTGCTGCCACTTCCGGCCAGCCCGGTGCGGTGGCGCCGCGCACGGCCCAGGCCAGGCCGGGATCGGCCACGATGCCGCGGCCCAGCATCAGCGCGTCGCAGCCGCTCTCGGCGAGACAGCGGCGCGCGTCGTCCGCTGTCCAAACTTCGCCGTTGGCCACCACCGGGATCGCCACTGCCTCGCGGATGCGGCCGATGCGGTCCCAGTGGGCCGGCGGGCGGTAGCCGTCGGTCTTGGTCCGACCGTGCACCACCAGCTCGCTGGCGCCGGCCTGGGCGATCGCCTGCGCGTTCTCCAGCATCCTGCCGGCGTCGCGGTGCCCCAGCCGCATCTTGGCGCTGACCGGCACGTCGGCCGGCACCGCGCGCCGCACGGCGGCCACGATGGCATGGACCAGCTCCGGCTCGTCCAGCAGCACGGCGCCGCCGCGGTGGCGGTTGACCACCGGCGCCGGGCAACCGAAGTTCAGGTCGATGCCGGCAGGACCCAGCTCGGCCAGTCGCGCGGCGTTGTCGGCCAGGCAGGCCGGGTCGCTGCCCAGCAGCTGCACACGCACCGGGACACCGGCTGGCGTGCGGCCGGCCTGGTCCAGTTCCGGAACGACGCGGCGGAACACGCGCGGCGGCAGCAACTGGTCGGTGACGCGGATGAACTCCGACACGCACAGGTCCACGCCGCCGATGCGGGTCAGCGCATCGCGCAGCGTGGCGTCGAGCAGCCCTTCCATCGGCGCCAGGAGAATGCGGGTCGGCATGCGGCGATTGTCGTCGCCGGTGTCCGGTGGATCCCCGGTGCCGCCGGCGGCCCGACCAAGCGCACCGCACCGCACCGCGCCCTGCACCGACCGCGTCTTCTCCTTGTGGATCCGGTTCCGGCCGTCGTGCGAGACGGCGCTTACGATACCGGCCCGTCTCTTCAACCTGTCACGATGACCGTACTGCTGCAGAAATCCACCGCCGGCACGACGCCGATCCTTGTCGTCGACCGCGAGACCTTTCCCGCCCACCTGCGCCGTGCGCCGGCAGCCACGCGGCGCTGGTTGACGGCGGCCGGGTTCAACGGCGAGGCCGGTCGGCATATGCTCGTGCCGGCCAACGATGGTGGCCTGAAGCAGGTCTGGGCCGGCGTCGCGCCCGACGACCCTTGGCAGATGGCGTCGCTGCCGGCGCTGCTGCCGGACGGCCGCTACACGATCGATGGCGACGGGCTGCAGCCCGACGCCGCCGACGCGGCGATGGCGTGGACGCTCGGGCTGTACCGTTTCGCGCGCTACAAGCCGGCGCGCAAGGCGGCCGGCTCGACGCTGGTGCTGCCGGCCAGCGAGGCGGCACGGCGCGGGCTGCGACTGGCCGAGGCGATCGTCGCCACCCGGGATCTCGTCAACACGCCGGCCGAACACATGGGCCCGGCCGAGCTCGCCGCCGCGGTGCGCGCCGTGGCCAAGGCGAACGGCGCCAAGGTGCGCGAGGTCGTCGGCGATGCGCTTCTGCGCCAGCGTTTCCCGGCCATCCACGCGGTCGGGCGTGCCGCCGCGCGCGCGCCGCGGCTGATCGAGCTGAACTGGGGCGATCCGAAGCATCCCCGCCTGGCGATCGTCGGCAAGGGCGTGTGCTTCGACACCGGCGGCCTGGACATCAAGACCTCTGCCGGC
>CAZQPN010000427.1:0-3289 GCA_964595215.1 uncultured Rubrivivax sp.
GTCGGCTTGCTCGGCGCGCTCTTCGGAAAACCCAGCGCGGGGTCGAACTTGCCGCTGGCGGCGTGGTACTTCACCGGGTCGGCCTCGGCCAGCTGGTAGCCGTAGCCCTTCTTGGTGACGACGTGCAGGAACTGCGGGCCGCGCCGGGCGCGCAGGTTCTCCAGCGTCGGGATCAGCGAGTCGAGGTCGTGACCGTCGATCGGGCCGACGTAGTTGAAGCCGAACTCCTCGAAGATGGTGCCCGGCACGACCATGCCCTTGGCGTGCTCCTCGAAGCGCCGCGCCAGCTCGAACAGCGGCGGCGCGGCCTTCAGCACGCCCTTCACGCCCTCGCGCGCGGCGGCGTAGAACTGCCCGCTCATCAGCCGCGCGAGGTACTTGTTGAGCGCGCCGACCGGCGGGCTGATCGACATGTCGTTGTCGTTCAGCACCACCAGCAGGTCGGCGTTGACACCGGCGTGGCTGACGCCGGCGTTGTTCAGCGCCTCGAAGGCCATGCCGGCGCTCATCGCGCCGTCGCCGATGATGGCCACCGCGTGCCGGTCCTCGCCCTTGAGCTTGGCCGCCAGCGCCATGCCGAGCGCGGCGCTGATGCTGGTCGAGCTGTGCGCGGTGCCGAAGGTGTCGTACTCGCTCTCGTCGCGGCGCGGGAAGCCGGACAGGCCGCCGAGCTGGCGCAGCGTGCCCATGCGCTCGCGCCGGCCGGTCAGGATCTTGTGCGGATAGGTCTGGTGGCCGACGTCCCACACCAGCCGGTCCTTGGGCGTGTCGAAGACGTAGTGCAGCGCGATCGTCAGCTCCACCGTGCCGAGGTTGCTCGACAGGTGGCCGCCGGTCTGGCTGACGCTGTCGAGCAGGAAGGCGCGCAGCTGCGCGGCCAGCGCCGGCAGGTCCTCGGGGCCGAGGCGGCGCAGGTCGGCCGGGCTGGTGATGCGATCGAGCAGTGGGTGGGGTGACACTGTCTTCATCTCAACTGTCCCGGTCGACGACCTTGTCGGCCAGCATGGCAAGCCGCGCGGGCTGGGCCAGCGCGCTGCGCGCGAGCGCCTCGTGGGCCTGGGCGCGCAGCTCGCGCGCGTGCTGTCGTGCCGCGGCCAGGCCGAGCACGGTGACGTAGGTGGGCTTGTTGGCGTCTGCGTCCTTGCCGGCCGTCTTGCCCAGGGTCTCCGAAGCCTGCGTGACGTCCAGGATGTCGTCGACGACCTGGAAGGCCAGCCCGATGGCCGCGCCGTAGTCGGACAGCGCCTGCCAGTCGCCCGACGAGGTCTCGCCGCAGGCCGCGCCCATCAGCACGCTGGTCTGCAGCAGGGCACCGGTCTTGCGCCGGTGCATGTCGCGCAGCGTGCCCTCGTCGAGCGCGCGCCCGGTCGCGGCGAGGTCGATCGCCTGCCCGCCGGCCATGCCTGCGTGGCCGGCGGCGCGCGCCAGCAGGCCGCACAGCCGGGCCTGCAGCGCCAGCGGGACGGCGTCGGCTGCCGGCGTCAGCACCTCGAACGCCAGCGCCTGCATGGCGTCGCCGGCCAGCATCGCCTGCGCCTGCCCGTAGCGCACGTGCACCGTCGGCTTGCCGCGGCGCAGCACGTCGTTGTCCATGCACGGCATGTCGTCGTGCACCAGCGAGTAGGCGTGGATGAGCTCGACCGCCGCCGCCGCACGCAGTGCCGCGTCCGGGTGGCCGTCGACCGCCTCGCAGGCCGCCAGCACCAGCAGCGGGCGCAGCCGCTTGCCACCGTCGAGCACGCCGTAGCGCATCGCCTCGCCGAGGCCGGCGGGCGCGTCGGCCGGCACCCAGCCGTCGAGCGCGGTCTCGACCTCCGCCAGCCGGCGATGGGCCCAGGTGTCGAAGGCGCTGTCGTTCATGCCCCGGGGCTCCACGGGGCGAGCTGGCCGGCCTCGAGCACCTTGACCTGCGCCTCGACCGCCTCCAGCCGGCTGCGGCACAGCGCGAGCAGCTCGGCGCCGCGGCGGTAGCTCTCGAGCAGCTGGTCCAGCGGCAGCTGGCCGGTCTCCATCGCCTGCACCAGGCGGTCGAGCTCGGCAAGCGCCTGCTCGTAGCTGGGTTCGCTCGGGGGTGTGGGCGCGGAAGGGGGGAGCGTCTTGGCCATTTCAGCTGGCGATAAACCGCGGATTCTAGTCGGTTGCCAGGGCCGTTCCCGTGGCTTGCCGCCGCCGGCGGCGGTGGCCGCACGGCCCCTGGGTACAATCCGCGTCCCTCGCAAACTCCAGGGTCGTGCAGTGCGCTGCCGCCCCGGTCGCGCGAGGTCCATGCCTACCCGCGGGGCCACCGGGAGGCGGGTTGACATCCTTTGACGGGGAGGATCCTCTCGGATCATGTCTGACCTGAGCATCAGTCTCGAAGCTCTCGACCGCAGCCACAGCCAGCTGCCGGTCTCCACGTACTTCGACGAGGCGCTGTTCCGCGAGGAACAGCGGCTCATCTTCGATGGGTGCCCGCGCTACGTCGGGCACGAGCTCGCCGTGCCCGAGGTCGGCGACTACCACGTCCTGTCGCACGAGGCCGACGGGCGCGCGCTGGTGCGCGACGCGCAAGGCGTCGGGCTGATCTCCAACGTCTGCCGCCACCGGCAGGCGGTGATCCTCAAGGGCCGCGGGCAGACCGGCGGACAGGTCGTGTGTCCGCTGCACCGCTGGACCTACAAGCTCGACGGTCGCCTGGCCGGTGCGCCGCACTTCGAGCAGGATCCCTGCCTGAACCTGCGGCGCTGGCCGCTGCAGCGCTGGAACGGGCTGCTGTTCGAGGCCGGCGGGCGCAACGTCGCGGCCGACCTGGCGCGCCTGGGGCCGGCGGCAGTGCTCGACTTCGATGGCTACGTCTTCGACCGCGCGATCGTGCACGAGTGCGACTACAACTGGAAGACCTTCATCGAGGTCTACCTGGAGGACTACCACGTCGGGCCCTTCCACCCCGGCCTCGGCCACTTCGTGACCTGCGACGACCTGCGCTGGGAGTTCGGCGAGCGTCACTCGGTGCAGACGGTCGGGGTGCACCAGTCGCTCGAGCGCCCGGGCTCGCCGACCTACCGCCGCTACCACGACGCGTTGCGCGCCTACCAGGGCGGCACGCCGCCGGCGCAGGGTGCGGTCTGGCTGACCTACTTCCCGACCGTGATGGTCGAGTGGTACCCGCAGGTGCTGACGGTCTCGACCTTGCACCCGGTGTCGCCGCAGAAGACGGTCAACGTGGTCGAGTTCTTCTACCCCGAGGAGGTGGCGCTGTTCGAGCGCGAACTCGTCGAGGCGCAGCAGGCCGCCTACATGGAGACCTGCG
>CAZQPN010000428.1:0-3288 GCA_964595215.1 uncultured Rubrivivax sp.
CGCGCGGTGGCGCCGGCGGCGAGCGACGATCCGACCGTCGTCGTGCTGACGCCGGGCATGTACAACAGCGCCTACTTCGAGCATGCCTTCCTGGCGCAGCAGATGGGGGTGGAACTGGTCGAGGGGCAGGACCTGTTCGTCGATGGCGGCTTCGTCTACATGCGCACGACGCAGGGCCCGAAGCGGGTCGACGTGATCTACCGCCGTGTCGACGACGACTTCCTCGACCCGAGTGCCTTCCGGCCCGACTCGACGCTGGGCTGTGCCGGGCTGCTCGACGTCTACCGGCGCGGCAACATCACGCTGTGCAACGCGATCGGCACCGGCATCGCCGACGACAAGAGCATCTATCCCTACGTGCCGCAGATGATCGAGTTCTACCTCGGCGAGAAACCCATCCTGGGCAACGTGCCGACCTGGCAGTGCCGCGTCGCCGACGACCTGAAGTACGTGCTCGACCACCTGGGCGAGCTCGTCGTCAAGGAGGTGCACGGCGCCGGTGGCTACGGGATGCTGGTCGGCCCGGCGGCGACCCGGACCGAGATCGAGGACTTCCGACGCGCGCTGCTGGCCAACCCGGCCAACTACATCGCGCAGCCGACGCTGTCTCTGTCGACCTGTCCGACCTATGTCGAGTCGGGCATCGCGCCGCGCCACATCGACCTGCGGCCCTTCGTGCTGTCGGGCAAGACGGTGCAGATGGTGCCCGGCGGGCTGACGCGCGTGGCACTGAAGGAGGGCTCGCTGGTCGTCAACTCGTCGCAGGGCGGCGGGACCAAGGACACCTGGGTACTCGAGGACTGAAGGGGGGACCGCGACATGCTTTCACGAACCGCCGACCATCTGTTCTGGATGGCGCGCTACATGGAGCGCGCCGAGAACACGGCCCGCATGCTCGACGTCAACTACCAGACCGCGTTGCTGCCGCAATCGGCCGACCGCGCCGAACAGGGCTGGCGCGGCATGCTGTCGATCAGCGAACTGACGCCGGCCTACCAGGCCAAGTACGGCAGCGGCGGCGTCAACGCGCGCGACGTCATGCACTTCATGGTGCGCGACGAAAGCAACCTGTCGAGCATCTACTGCTGCCTGCACGCGGCGCGCGAGAACGCACGCGCGGTGCGCGGCACGCTGACGACAGAGGTCTGGGAGACGCAGAACCAGACCTGGATCGAGTTCAACCGCCTGCTGCGCGAGGGCGCCTTCGAGCGCGACCCGTCGGAGTTTCTCGAGTGGGTCAAGTTCCGCTCGCACCTGTCGCGCGGCGTCACCGTGGGAACGATGCTGCAGGACGAGGCGCTCAACTTCATGCGCCTTGGCACCTTCCTGGAGCGCGCCGACAACACCGCGCGGCTGCTCGACGTCAAGTTCCACGAGCTGACCGACGGGCAGGACTACTTCGGCAGCCGGGCACAGCAGTCCCAGGGCGATGCGCAGGCGGCCGAGGCGCCCGAGGTCGTGGAGGCCGAGGAGGGCGACTTCTACCACTGGAGCGCGGTGCTGCGCTCGGTGTCGGCCTTCGTCGGCTACCGCAAGGTCTACCGCAACGTGATCCGCCCGGACAAGGTGGCCGAGCTGCTGATCCTGCGCAGCGACAACCCGCGCTCGCTCGCGGCCTGCCTGAACGAGGTCGTCGCCAACCTCGAACTGGTGGCCAACGCGCGCAGCGCCGAGACCCTGCGCCGCGCCGGCCGCCTGCGCGCCGATCTTCAGTACGCGCGCATCGACGAGATCCTGTCGACCGGGCTGCACGCCTGGCTGTCGGGCTTCCTCGAGCGCGTCGGCGACCTCGGCGCCAGCATCGGCCACGACTTCCTGGTCCCGGTGGCTGCCTGAGGACGTCGGACGGCACCTGCGTGCCGGCCGTCGCCACAGGCAGAGCCGCGGGCATGCAGGCCCGCGGCCGGCCCGAAGGGCCTGAGGACGTCGGACGGCACCTGCGTGCCGGCCGTCGCCACAGTCAGCTCAGCGCCACAGAGCGGCGAGCGGCGTCTGCGGCGTGAAGCGGTCGCCGATCTGCGCCAGCAGCAGCTCGGCGGTAGCCAGCGCGTCGGTCGGCGCGTGGTGCGGCCGGTAGTCCGGCAGGCCGTGACGCCGTCGGCTGTCGGCGAGCCGGATCGACAGCGGCGGCCGGCGCCGCCAGCGCGCCCAGAAGCCGGCCGGGCGGCGGTGCAGTCGCGCCTCCAGATCCATCGTGTCGATGACCGGGAACTCGAGGCCCTCGCCGAGCCGCTCGCGCAGCGCCGCGTCCAGGAAGGCGCGCTCGATCTGCCGGCAGTGCACGACCATCACGCGGCCGGCCATCGCGGCCAGCAGCGGTGCCAGCACGTCGGCAAGGTCCGGGGCCTGCGCGATCTGGCTGTGCGTGATGCCGTGGAAGGCGACCGACTCGGCCGCCAGCTCGCCGCGCGGCCTGACGATCCAGTGGCGCGTGCGGCTGCCCTCGATGCGGTCCAGCCCCATCGGCACCACTGCGACGCTGACGATCTCGTGGCGGCCCGGGTCCAGTCCCGTGGTCTCCACGTCCAGCGCCGTCATCGGCACCGCCGACAGAGGCGTCTCGGCCGCCGGCGCGCCGGCCGCGTAGTACGCCTTCAGCCGCGGATCGCGGGCGCCGGCGGCCAGGGCTTCGAAGCGACGCGGCCAGTCCGGCGTCGCCTCGTCGTCGGCCGTGCGGTCGGCCGGGTCTTTGAGCAGACCGCGATGCAGCATGGCCGGGGCCTCAGGCGGCGCGGCCGGGCTGGTAGCGGAACTTCAGGAACTGCTGCGCGCCATCCAGCACCTGGAAGGCGTCGCGCAGGTTGCGGCGGTCGAAGTCCGACAGCGTGTCGGGCTCGATGCTGTTGACCGGCTCGCGTCCGCCGGCCAGGTCGTCGGCCAGGTGCCGGATGCGCACGCTGGAGATGAAGGCCAGCGCGTCGCCCAGGTCGCGCCCGCGGCCGGGCGGCAGGATGCCGGCGTCGCTGATGTCCTTCAGGCGGTTGAAGGAGTTGCGCGCGCGCGAGCCGACGGCGAGCGCGTGCACCCGGATCAGATCCACCAGCGGCGCGGTGCCGCGGCGCTTGAGGTTGATGGTGTTCGCGTGCCGGCCGTCGGACTCCATCACGAAGCCCTTGAAGAAGCCCAGCGGCGGCGTGCGCAGCAGTGCGTTGCGCGCCATGCTGGCCAGGAAGCGCGGGCTGGCCTTGGCCTGGCGCGCGATCTGGTCGCGCAGCCGCTCGATCCAGCCGGTCTGGCCCCAGACGGCGTCGAGGTCGAAGAAGATGCTGCTGTCGAGCAGGCCCTGCG
>CAZQPN010000429.1:0-3272 GCA_964595215.1 uncultured Rubrivivax sp.
GCGTGATCGTGCGCGAGTACAGGTCGCTGATCTGCACCGGGTCGAAGCTGGTCTCCGAGGTGTTGAAGGCCACCTTGAGGATCTTCTTCGCGGGTGCCTGGGCCGCCGCAGACGCCATCAGGCCGCCCGTCAGCGCCGCGGCCAGCATCAGGGCCTTCACCGGCATCCAGTTCATTGCGCCTCCTTCGGCACGATGTCCACCATGTGCCACCACTCGGTCCAGAACAGCGGCCGGCGGAAGCCGACCACGTGGGCATGGCTCAGGTCGTTGCTGATGCGGCTCAGCAGGCCCTTGTAGGGCATCAGCGCGGTGCCGATGATCTTGGCGCGCCGGAACAGCGCGTCGCGCTCGGGGCCGTCGGGCAGGCGGGCCACCTGCAGGAAGATGTCGTCAACCTCGGCGTGGCGGAAGCGCGCGAAGTTCTGGCCCGAGCCGATCTGCTCGCTGTAGTACGACTGCAGGGTGTCCAGCCCGTCCGGGCTGGCTGCCGAGCCGCCCAGCGTCCACATCTGCAGCTTGCCGGCGTAGGCGGCCTTCAGCTGCTCGGACCACTGGCTGGTGACGTAGCTCACGCGGATGCCGACGGCCGCGAAGTCCTTCTGCCAGAGCTCGTCGAACTGGCGGCTGAACTGGCTGGGCTGGGTGGCGATCTCGATGTTCAGCGGCGAGCCGTCGGGCCGCTCGCGAAAGCCGTCGCCGTCGCGGTCGACGTAGCCGTAGAGGTCGAGCAAGGCCTTGGCACGGGCCGGGTCGTGGTCGCCCATCTCGCTCTTGAAAGCGGGGTCATAGCCGCTGCAGTGCGGGATGAACAGCGACTGCGCCGCCACGCCCTGGCCGCGGTACAGCCGGTTGATCAGCTTCGGGATGTCCAGCGCCAGCGACATCGCGCGCCGCAGCGCCACCTTCTCGGGCTCGGTGCCGCCGACCACCGGGTCTTCCATGTTGAAGTAGGTGTAGACGCCGTCCGCATTGAGCGAGCGCGTCAGCCGGATGCCCCGCCGGGCCAGGTGGGGCGCGAGCTGGTTGTTGGGCAGGGCCTGCGAGATGGCGACGGCCGGCACGTTGGCGACGTCGAGGTCGCCGTTCAGGAAGGTCAGCCAGCGCGGCTGTTCCTCCTGGATGATGCTGACCTCGACCTGGTCGACCATCGGGATGCGCTTGCCCTTCAGGGCCGCCAGGATGGCCTGGCCTTCGGCGTCGTCGGGGCCGGGCTCGGCGTCGTAGAAGCGCTCGCGGTAGGCCGGATTGCGCTCCAGCACGATCTGCGAGCTGCGCCGCCAGGACTTGAGCCTGAACGGCCCGGTGCCCACCGGGTGGGCCATGCTGTCGTCGCCGTAGAACTCGACCACCTCGCGCGCCGTGCCACCGAGCAGGTCGCTGGCCGCCAGGGTCTGCAGCAGGCGCGGGCGCGGCTGCGCCAGCCGGATGCGCAGCGTGAAGCGGTCGGTCGCGCGCAGGCCCTCGATCTCGACGTCGTAGGAGAAGGCGGTCCGGTTCTTCACCGCATCGTCGCGGTACTCGTTCAGGCCGACGATGTCCAGGTCCTGGATGGCCGAGCCCACCGGGCTCTTGTTGGCCGGATCGAGCAGGCGCTTGATGGCGTAGACGTAGTCCGCGGCGACCAGCTCTCGTGGCTGGCCCTTGAAGGCCGGATCGTCGGCGAAGAAGATGCCGGGCCGCACGCGGATGGTCCAGTCGCGGAAGTCCGGCGAGACCTCGGGCATGCCGTCGGCGGTCAGCGGCTTGATCTTGAACGGCCGCGCCAGGTGATCGTAGGCGTACAAGGCCTCGAAGATGTGCGGGGTGACAGTGCGCGAATAGAGGTCGGAGATCTTGGCCGGGTCGAAGCCCGACTCGGCCGAGTTGAAGGCCACGCGCAGCACCTTGCGCCCCGTCGATGGCGTCGTCGCGCCCGCGCCGGTCGCCGCCACCGTGTCGGCGGCCCAGGCCGTGCCGAGCGACGCGGCAAGGCTCGGGCCGAGGGCCGACCCGAGGGCGGCAGCGCCGAGCCGGCGCAGTGCGGGCCGGCGCTTCATGGCGCCATCGCGGTGTCGACGTCGACGTAGCGCCAGAAGTCGCGCAGGAAGGGGTGGCGGCGGTAGCCGACGACCTGAGGCTGCAGCAGGTCGGTGGCGACGCGGTGGCCGGTGACCTTGTACGGCGCGTAGGCCACCGACAGCCGCTTCATGCGCTCGATGAGGGCCTCGCGCTCGGGGCCGTCGGGCAGCACCCTCTGCTGCTCGTACAGGCGGTTGAACGCCGGCAGGTCGAAGCGTGCGTGGTTGGCCTGGCCCTTGTTCGGGCCGTAGAGCAGGTCCAGGAAGTAGCTGCCGTCGGGGCTGACGCCGCCCCAGGCCACGCCCCACATCATCAGCTTGCCGGCGCGGCTGGCCTTGAGCTGCTCCGGCCACTTGGCGATCCGGAAGTCGATGCGCACCTTCACCGACTCGGCCGCCTTGCGCCAGAGCTCCTGCTGCTTGCGCGACTGCTGGTCGGGCTGGCTGGAATACTCCAGCAGCAGCGGGCTGCCGTCGGGCTGGTCGCGCCAGCCGTCGCCGTCCTTGTCCATCCAGCCGTAGAGGTCGAGCAGCGCGTTGGCCCTGGCCACGCTGTGCTCGCTCATCTCGCTCTTGAACGCCGGGTCGTAGCCCGACAGCAGCGGCGGGATCACCGACTGCGCCGGCACCGCCTGGCCCAGGCGCACACGCTCGATCTCGGCGTTGACGTCGTAGGCCAGCGACATCGCGCGCCGGAAGGCCACGCGCTCGGGCGTGTAGCCGCCGACCACCGGGTTCTCCATCGCGAAGTAGGAGAAGGTGGCGTCCACCAGCGGCGTGCGCACCATGCGGATGCCCTGCTTCTCGAGGTTGGGCGCCAGCCGGTTGTGCGGGATCGCGGTGGGCGCGAACTCGTTGGGCAGGCGGTCGAGGAAGTCGTGCTCGCCGTTGAGGAAGGCCAGCCAGCGCGGCTGCTGCTCCTCGATGATGCTGATCTCCACCCGGTCGAGCATCGGCAGGCGCCTGCCGTCGAGCGAGCGCGCCATCTCCACCGCCTCGGCGTCGGCGGCCGGCGGGTTCTCGGTGTAGCGGTCCTCGCGGTAGCCCGGGTTGCGCACGAGCACGATGCGCGAGCTGCGGCGCCAGCTCTCGAGCCGGAATGGCCCGGTGCCCACCGGGTGCGCCATGATGTTGTCGCCATAGGCCTCGACGACCTCGCGCGCCACCGCGCCCATCACCGCGCCGTCGGTGAACAGGTAGTAGAAGCGCGGCGC
>CAZQPN010000430.1:0-3250 GCA_964595215.1 uncultured Rubrivivax sp.
GGCGCTGCTGGTGGCGCTGCTGATCGACGGCGTCGGGCGCGCGATGTTCCCGAACGCGCACGACACGCTGGCCTTCGCGGTGCTGGTGTTCGCCATCGCGCTGACCGGCTGGGTCAAGTTCGCGCGCACCGTGCGCGGCTCGACCATGGTCGAGCGCAACAAGGAGTACGTGCAGGCCGCGCGCGTGATCGGCGTGTCGGGCGGGCGCATCATGCTGCGCCACGTGCTGCCCAACGTGATGGGGCCGGTGCTGGTGCTGACCACCATCGACATCGGCCAGGCGATCCTGATCGAGGCCACGCTGTCCTTCCTCGGCGTCGGCGTGCCGCCGACGACGCCGTCGCTGGGCACGCTGATCCGCATCGGCGGCGACTTCCTGTTCTCCGGCGAGTGGTGGATCACCGTCTTCCCGGGCGCGATGCTGGTGCTGATCGCGCTGTCGGTGAACCTGCTCGGCGACTGGCTGCGAGACGCGCTGAACCCCCGGCTGCGGTGATGCCGATGTCGAATTCCCTTCTCGAAGTGCGCCACCTGCGGGTGGAGTTCCCGACCCGCCGCGGCACGTTGCTGGCGCTGGACGACATCTCGTTCGACATCGCGCCGGGCGAGATCCTGGGCGTGGTCGGCGAGTCCGGCGCCGGCAAGTCGCTCACCGGCGCGGCCATCATCGGCCTGCTCGAGCCGCCCGGGCGCATCGCCGGCGGCGAGATCCGCTTCGACGGCCGCCGCATCGACAAGCTGCCGGCCGACGAGATGCGCAAGCTGCGCGGCCGCCACATCGGCGCCATCTTCCAGGACCCGCTGACCTCGCTCAACCCGCTCTACACGATCGGCCGCCAGCTGATCGAGACGATCCGCCAGCACCTGCCGATGAACGAGTCGCAGGCGCGCCAGCGCGCGATCCAGCTGCTGCAGGAGACCGGCATCCCGGCTGCCGAGCAGCGCATCGACCAGTACCCGCACCAGTTCAGCGGCGGCATGCGCCAGCGCGTCGTCATCGCGCTGGCGCTGGCGGCCGAGCCGCGGCTGATCGTCGCCGACGAGCCGACGACGGCGCTCGACGTGTCGATCCAGGCGCAGATCATTTCGTTGCTCAAGCGGCTGTGCAAGGACCACGGCGCGGCGGTCATGCTGGTCACGCACGACATGGGCGTGATCGCCGAGACCTGCGACCGCGTGGCGGTGCTGTACGCCGGCCGCGTGGCCGAGATCGGCCCGGTGGCCGACGTCATCCACCGCCCGGCGCACCCCTACACCGTCGGCCTGATGGGCTCGATCCCGGCGATGGACGAGGACCGCGAACGGCTGCTGCAGATCGACGGCGCGATGCCGCGCCTGAACGCCATCCCCGACGGCTGCGCCTTCAACCCGCGCTGCCCGCAGGCCTTCGACCGCTGCCGGCGCGACCGGCCCGACCTGATGGATGCAGGCGCTACGCGCGCGGCCTGCTGGCTGGTCAAGGAGGGCGCATGAGCCGGCGCCGGGCCGCCCCAGGCCGGCTCACCCCCTCGGGGGGCGGGCGCGAAGCGACCTGGGGGCCGACATGAGTTCACTTGTCGAGGTGCATGACCTGGCCAAGGTCTTCGACGTCTCCGCGCCCTGGCTCAACCGCGTCGTCGAGCGCAAGCCGCGCCAGTTCGTGCATGCGGTCGACGGCGTCTCATTCGCGATCGAGCGCGGTCGTACGCTGGCGCTGGTCGGCGAGTCGGGCTGCGGCAAGAGCACGGTGGCGCGGCTGCTGGTCGGCCTGTACAAGCCGACGCGCGGGCGCGTGGTCTTCGACGGCGTCGACACCGCCGCGCCGGCCACCACGGCGGAGAAGCGCGCGCTGCACCGGCGCATGCAGATGATCTTCCAGGACCCGTATGCCAGCCTCAACCCGCGCTGGCAGGTGCTGGACATCGTCGCCGAGCCGCTGCGCGAGCACGGGCTGATCTCCGGCAAGGACGAACTGAAGACGCGCGTCGGCGAGTTGCTGCGCGAGGTCGGGCTGGCGGCCGCCGACGCCGAGAAGTTCCCGCACCAGTTCAGCGGCGGCCAGCGCCAGCGCATCTCGATCGCGCGCGCGCTGGCGACCAAGCCCGAGTTCCTGGTCTGCGACGAGCCGACCTCGGCGCTGGACGTCTCGGTGCAGGCGCAGGTGCTCAACATCATGAAGGACCTGCAGCGCGAGCTGGGGCTGACCTACCTCTTCATCTCGCACAACCTGGCGGTGGTGCGCCACGTGGCCGACCAGGTCGGCGTCATGTACCTCGGCCGGCTGGTCGAGTTGGCCGACAAGCGCGAGCTGTTCGCGCAGCCGCGCCACCCGTACACGCGCATGCTGCTGGACGCGATCCCCGACATCCACATGAGCGGCCGCGCGCGCACGCCGGTGCAGGGCGAGGTGCCGAATCCGCTGAATCCACCCAGCGGCTGCGCCTTCCACCCGCGCTGCCCGCACGCCAACGATCGCTGCAGCCGCGAGCGCCCGGTGATGGGGACCTTCAAGGGCGTTCGCGTGGCCTGCCACGCGGTGGAGGAAGGGCGGATCTGAGGCACCAGGGGCTGGGACGGCTCGGGGCGACGGTCCGGTCTCGGCCCGTGGGGCCGTCGCACGCATCAGGAAACTGACGTTCGATGTCCGCATCTCGCGTGCGGAAGCAGTCGCGGGGACGGGCGATTCGCCGTGTGGAAGCAGGCGGTTCGCTCTTGGGTGTCAGACCGCGCGCGGGCGCACCTTGGCGGCGGCGCGCTTGGCCTTGGCGCGTGCGGCCTCGACGTCGGTGTCGCGCGCCAGCGCCACGCCCATGCGGCGTTTGACGAAGCTCTCGGGCTTGCCGAAGAGGCGCAGGTCGGTGCCCGGCTCGGCCAGCGCGTCGGCCACGCCGTCGAACACGATGCCGGTCGCGTCCACGCCGCCGTAGATCACCGCGCTGGCACCCGGCGACTTCACCGAGATGTCGACCGGCAGGCCGAGGATCGCGCGCGCGTGCAGCTCGAACTCGCTCTGCCACTGCGTGATCATCGTCACCATGCCGGTGTCGTGCGGGCGAGGGCTGACCTCGCTGAACCAGACCTGCTCGCCCTTGACGAACAGCTCGACGCCGAACAGCCCCTGCCCGCCCAGATCGTCGGTGATCGCCTTGGCGATCTCCTGCGCGCGCGCCAGCGCCGCCGGATGCATCGGATGCGGCTGCCAGCTCTCGACGTAGTCGCCGCCGACCTGCACGTGCCCGATCGGCTCGCAGAAGTGGGTGGCGTCGTGCCC
>CAZQPN010000431.1:0-3249 GCA_964595215.1 uncultured Rubrivivax sp.
GTCAGCGCCGCGCGGTGGCGGCCGTACTTGCGGTAGACGTACTGGATCACCTCCTCGCGCCGCTGGTGCTCGAAGTCGATGTCGATGTCCGGCGGCTCGCCGCGCTCGGCGCTGATGAAGCGCTCGAACAGCAGGCTCATGCGCGCCGGATCCACCTCCGTCACGCCCAGGCAGTAGCAGACGGCCGAGTTGGCCGCGCTGCCCCGCCCCTGGCACAGGATGCCCTGCGCGCGCGCCCAGTGCACCAGATCGGCGACGGTCAGGAAATAGGGCTCGTACTGCAGCTGTGCGATCAGCGCCAGCTCGTGCTCGATCGTCGCGCGCACCGCCGCCGGCACGCCGTGCGGGAAGCGGCGCGCGACGCCCTCCTCCGTCAGCTGGCGCAGCCAGCTGGTGGGCGTGTGGCCGTCGGGCACGATCTCCTGCGGGTACTCGTAGCGCAGCTCGTCGAGCGAGAAGGCGCAGCGGCCGGCGAGCTGCAGCGTCGCCGCCAGCCACTCGGGCCGGTACAGCGCAGCCAGGCGGGCGCGCGGGCGCAGGTGGGCTTCGGCATTGGGCTCGAGCGCGAAGCCGGCGTCGGCCACCGTGGTGCGATGGCGCGTGGCGGCCAGCACATCCTGCAGCGGCTTGCGCGAGCGCGCGTGCATCAGCACGCTGCCCACGGCCACGATCGGCAGCCCGGTCAGCGCGGCCACGCGCTGCGTGATGTCGACCAGCACCGCGTCGTGCGCACGGTGCAGCAGCGGCAGCGCGATCGCGGCGCGGTCGCCGAACCAGGTGCGCAGCCAGACCGCGTGCGCGAACAGGGCCTCGAACGGGCCCCCAGACCTTCGCTCGCGACGGTCGCCCCCCGAGGGGGCTGGCCATTCTTGGGGCGGCCCGGCGAACGGCCACGGCTGCGCCGCCGCCAGCGCCGGCGGCGCCAGCAGCAGCGCCTGGCAGTCCGGCAGGCCGGCCAGCGTCGGCGTGTTCGGCACCTTGCCCTCGACATCGTCCATCAGCGCGACGTATTCGCCCTTGGGTGCGCGCCGGCGCGCCACCGTGATCCACTGCGACAGGTTGCCGTAGCCGCGGCGCGACATGGCCAGCAGCACCAGGCGCAGAGACGGCGCCTCGTCGGCGCTGCGCCGCACGGCCATCTCGGCGCCGACGATCAGCGGCAGGCCGACCCGCTTGGCTTCGGCGTGCGCACGCACGACACCGCCGAGCGAGCACTCGTCGGTGATCGCCAGCGCTGCATAGCCCAACGCATGCGCGCGACCGACCAACTCCTCGGGGTGCGAGGCGCCGTGCAGGAAGCTGAAGTTGCTGCGGCAGTGCAGCTCGGCGTAGCCGGGGAGCATGGGACGGGGCGGCACGGCCGCGATGCGGATCATATCCGGCACCGCAGAATACTGTATTTAACTACAGTCTTCCAGCGCCAGGTCCAGGCGATGCCATGCGCCCGCGTCACCGCGCCGAGAACCAGTACGGGTCGACGGGTCGGCCCGTCCGGCCACGGCACCGATCAGGCCAGACCCGCAAAATGCGTTCGATGTCCACCGGAGCGCACGCCATGTCAGAAGATCCCCGCTGCTGCGGCAGCGGCACCTGCATCATCGACGCCGATGGCCGCTGCTGGTGCGGCCAGCAGTGGGACGGCGAGCGCATGTGCGCGCCGGCGCCGATCGCTCCGCTGTCCCGAGATCCAGATCCCGACGGCACCGATTCGCCGCCGCCCGCCTAGCCCGACACGGTCCCGACGCCCACCGCCATTCGCTGCCGGCCGTCAGAACACGGCGTGGTCGCCGCGCTCGGGCGCGGTCTCGCCGCGCACCAGCGCGGCGTAGAAGTCGAACAGCGTGCGCGTGCCGGTCGACGGCGTGGCGTCGGCGTCGTAGCGGCCGGTCGCCGGGTCGAGCACCAGCATCGACTCGGTGGCGTAGTAACGGCCGATGCGTGCCAGCTCGGCCTTGCGCGCCAGCGGCGGCGCGAGGTGGCCGGCGGTGCCCAGCACGCCGATGATGGCGTCCAGCAGCGCCACCGGCACCTGCCTGAAGCGCGGCGGGCGCCCGAGCAGCGCGAACAGGTGCTCGCCCTGCTCGCGCGGGGTGATGGCCGGGCCCGGTCCGCCGATCGGCAGCACGCGGCCGTGGCGCGCCGGGTCGCCCAGGCAGTCGGCGAGGTAGGCCGCCAGGTCGTCGTCGGCGATCGGCTTGCACGCGGTCAGCGTGCCATCGCCGAACACGAGGTAGGGCTTGCCCTGCCGGACGCGCTCGACCTGGCCCGACAGCGACTTGAAGAAGGCCGTCGGGCGCACGATCGACCAGGTCAGCCCCGAGGCCATCAGCGCCTGCTCGAACGCGAGCTTGGCGTGCTGGAAGGCAAGCAGCGGCTTCTGCACGCAGATCGCCGACAGCTGGACGACCTGGGCGACGCCGGCGTGCCGTGCCGCCGAAAGCGCGTGCAGGTGCGCCTGGTGGTCGATGGCCCAGGCATCGCCCGGCTCGCCGGTGCGCGACGCCAGGCACGACACGAGAGCGTCGAAGCGCTCGCCCCGGAAGCCGTCGCGTGCCAGCGACACCGGGTCGCCGACGTCGCCGACGCGGACCTCGGCGCCGGCCAGCAGCTGCGCCGCGTCGGCCGGGGCGAGCGTGCTGCCGACGCCGGCGCGCGGGCGCACCAGGCACACGACCTCGTGCCCGCGCGCCACCAGCGCGCGCACGGTGGCGCGGCCGATGGTGCCGGTGGCACCGAGGACGAAGACGCGCAGCGACATCAGGTGCGACGGTCCGTCAGCGTCCGGCGATGCGGCAGCGGGCCACCGGGAGCCACCAGCGGCCGGTGCGAGCCACGGCTCAGGCGCACGCCGGCGGGTGCCTGCGGCGTGTCGAGGATGCCGAGGGCGTCGAATGGAGCGCGGGTGCG
Organism: uncultured Rubrivivax sp.; assembly: GCA_964595215.1. GTDB lineage: Bacteria > Pseudomonadota > Gammaproteobacteria > Burkholderiales > Burkholderiaceae_C > Rubrivivax. Next base: position 2,908 of record CAZQPN010000431.1, read on the forward strand.
GTGCATGGATCGATGCCGGCTGGATCTGCGCGATCTTAGTGAGCCGGGCGCCCTTGCCGTTGTCGGTGCGGCCGCGCCTTTGCGGGCCGCTCAGGCGAAGCGCCCCTGCAGAAACCAGCCGCTGTCGCCCGCCCCGGCCGGCGCGTCCGGGGGTCCGGTCCGGCCCAGCGGCAGCCGCGTGCGGTAGATCCAGACCAGCGCGCCGTCGGCGGCCTGGGCGACGAAGTAGTCGCGCGCGGCCAGCCCGGCGTCCCACCAGCCGGCCTCGATGCGCTCGGGACCGGCGACGATGCGCAGCGGCCGGCCGTCCAGCAGCGGCCCGCTGCCACGCTCGGCCAGCGG
>CAZQPN010000432.1:0-3247 GCA_964595215.1 uncultured Rubrivivax sp.
GATGTTGCCGGCGCCTTCCCAGATCGAGTTCAGCGGCATCTCGCGGTAGATGCGCGCCATCACGCCCTCGCCGTCGGCCTCGACGTAGCCGTTGCCCCCCAGGCACTCCATGGCCTCCTGGCCGAAGGCGCTGCCGCGCTTGCAGACCCAGAACTTGGCGACCGGGGTCAGCACCCGCCGCATCACGGCCTCATGGCCGTCAGGGTCCTGCCCATGCTCGGTTCGGTCGACGGCGCGCGCCAGCCGCAGCGCCAGCGCGGTGGCGGCCTCGCTCTCCAGCGCCAGGTCGGCCAGCACCGCGGTCATTGCCGGCTGGTCGATCAGCGCGCGGCCGAAGGCCTGGCGTTGCGCGCAGTGGTGGAGCGCGATCGACAGCGCCTGGCGCATCAGCCCCGCGGTGCCGAGCGCGCAGTCCAGCCGCGTCAGCGCGCCCATCGCGAGGATCTGCGGCACGCCCCTGCCCTCGTCGCCCACCAGCCAGGTGGTCGCGCCATGGAACTCGACCTCGGAGCTGGCGTTGGCGTGATTGCCGAGCTTGTCCTTCAATCGCATCACCTGCATGCGGTTGCCGGTGCCGTCGGGCAGCCAGCGGGGCAGGAAGAAGCAGCTCAGCCCGCCCGCGGACTGCGCCAGCACCAGGAAGGCGTCGCACATCGGCGCCGACATGAACCACTTGTGCCCGGTGAGCCTGAAGCGCCGGCCCCATTCGTCCTCGCCGTCGGGCTCGGCACGGGTCGTGTTGGCACGCACGTCCGAGCCGCCCTGCTTCTCGGTCATGCCCATGCCCATCGTCAGCGCGGCCTTGCGCTCGAAGGGCAGGAAGCGCGGGTCGTAGGTGGTGGCCGCCAGGCCCGGGCCCCAGGCCGCGTGCAGCGCCGGGTTGGCGCGCAGCGCGGGCGCGACGGCGTAGGTCATCGACACCGGGCACAGCACCGACGGCTCGAGCTCGGTGAACAGCATGAAGGCGGCCGCGCGTTCGACGTGGCTGCCCGGTCCCTCGACCCACGGTGCGCCGTGCAGACGGTGGCGCAGCGCGCTCGCCATCAGCGTGTGGTAACTCGGGTGGAACTCGACCTGGTCGACGCGGCGGCCCTGGCGGTCGTGCGTCAGCAGCCGCGGCGCGTGCGTGTTGGACAGCCGCGCGTGCGCCTGCATCGCCGCGCTGCCTGCCTCCGCGCCCAGCGACTCGAACCGCGCGCGGTCGAAGCCCGGGTGGTGATGTGCCAGCGCGTCCTGCAGCGCGCGGTTGGTCGTGAACAGGTTGACGTCGGCCAACGGCTCGGCCTGGTTGGTCACCTCGTGCGTGTCGTTCATGGCGCGCCCTCCGTTCTCAGCATCTCGATGTGTGGAATGTCGTCCTCGAGGTAGGTCTCACCCACCGGCGCGAAGCCGTGGGCACGGTAGAACGGCTGCAGATGCGCCTGCGCGCTGATGCGGATCGCGCGACCGCGCAGGCCCTCGTGGGCCAGCGCCGCGCGCATCAGCACATGTCCGAGGCCCGTGCCGCGCACCTCGGGTGCGGTGACGACGCGGCCGATCGACGGTTCAGCGTACTTCGCGCCGGCATCGACGAGACGCAGGCAGGCCTGCAACATCCCGTGGCCGTCGCGCCCGAGCAGATGCCAGGCGACGCGGTCGAGCCCGTCCGGATCGAGGTAGGCCCCCTGCTCCAGGATGAATACGCGGCAGCGCAGCGCAAGCGCGTCGTAGAGGTCGTCGACGCCGAGGTCGTCGAAGCGCGCCCAGCGCCAGCGCAGCGCCGGCGCCACTGCCACGTCCGCCGACGCGCCGCCACCCTCAGCGGCGACGGCGTGCAGCGCAGGCGACGCGGGCACGAGCGCCTCAGACCAGCTTGACCAGCTGCTTGCCGAAGTTGCGCCCCTTGAGCAGGCCGAGGAAGGCCTCGGGCGCGGCCGCGATACCCTGAGCGATGCTCTCGCGGTACTTCAGCTGGCCAGTCGCCACGCCCTGGCCCAGCTCCTTCAGCGCCTCGGGCCAAAGCGCCATGTGCTCGCTGACGATGAAACCCTGCAGCTTCAGCCGCGACACCAGGATCAGCGCCGGGTTGGCCATCGGGATCGGCTCGCCGTTGTAGCCGCTGATCATGCCGCAGAAGGCGATGCGGCCGAAGGCGTTCATGCGCAGCATCACGGCGTCCAGGATCATGCCGCCGACGTTCTCGAAAGCGCCGTCGATGCCGTCCGGGCAGGCCGCCTTCAGCGCCGCCGACAGCGACTTCAGGTCACGGTGCGCCTTGTAGTCGACGCAGGCGTCGAAGCCGAGCTCACCGGTCACGTAGTCGCACTTCTCCTTGCCACCGGCGATGCCCACCGCGCGGCAGCCGCGCGCCTTCGCGAGCTGGCCGACGACGCTGCCGACGGCGCCGCTGGCGGCGCTGACGACCACCGTCTCGCCGGCCTTGGGTTCGATGATCTGGGTCAGCCCGTACCAGGCCGTGACGCCCGGCATGCCGACCGGGCCGAGGTAGGCCGACAGCGGCACGTGCGTGGTGTCGACCTTCTGCAGCACGCCGCGCTGGCCGGCGTCGACGACGGCAAACTCCTGCCAACCACCCATGCCGACGACCTTGTCGCCGGGCGCGAAGCTGGGGTTCTTCGACGCCACCACCTCGCCCGCGGTGCCGCCGATCATCACCGCGTCCAGCGGCTGTGGCTGGGCGTAGCTCCGGCCCTCGTTCATGCGGCCGCGCATGTAGGGGTCCAGGCTCAGGTAGTGGTGGCGCACCAGCACCTGGCCGTCGCCGATGTCCGGCACCGGGGTCTCGACGAGGCGGAAGTTGTCGGCGGTGGCCTCGCCGGCGGGGCGCGAGGCGAGCAGGATCTGGTGGTTCATCGTCATCATGGGAGGTCCTCGTCGGGTTCAGGCGGTGCGTCGCGACGCTGCAGGGGTTTGGCGTGGCGGCCCCGGGTGGGCAGCGCACGCAGGTACTTGAAGGTGCCGCTGGCGTGGGCGCACAGCTGCCCGTGCTCGTCGAGCACCTTGCCTTCGGTGAAGGCCATCGACGCGGTGCGGTGCAGCAGCGTGCCGATGGCGCGCAGCCGGCCTTCGGCGGGGCGCATGAAGCTGGTCTTCATCTCGATCGTCGCCACCCCGGGCGCGGCGACCGGGTCGTGGCTGTGGTGGCTGCGCGCGGCGTGCGCCATCGCGACGTCGAGCATCGTCATCAGCACGCCGCCGTGCGCCACCTCCCAGCTGTTGAGGTGGGCCTCGGCCAGATCGACGCGCA
>CAZQPN010000433.1:0-3240 GCA_964595215.1 uncultured Rubrivivax sp.
GCGATCCTGCGCATGGGCGCCGTGCAGCGGCGCACGGGCCTGGGTCGATCGACGATCTACCGGCTGATCGCGGCGAACCAGTTCCCGGCACCCGTCCGCCTGACGGGCCGGGCCGTCGGGTGGCGGTCGACGGACATCGATCGATGGAGCAGCGCGCTCGTCGTCGCCACGCACTGAAGTGCCGCTGCCTACGCGGCGAACTTCAGCGTGGCCGCCACCACCAGCAGGACGGCGAGCGGGCCGAGGGCGCTCGCGGTCGTGAACCGGTATCGATGGTTGACCAGGCCCGCTCGCCAGGCGCGACGGACCGCGGCCAGCCCGCAGGCGGCCAGCATCACCTGTCCGAACGTGCCGGTCTGGACCGGGCTCTGCAAGATGCCCGCCGCAGCCACTGCAGGCCAGATGACGGCGTCGACGAGTGCGAGCAGGCGCCGGCCAGGCCAGCAGCGTGCATCTGGCTGTGGACCCCGCGTGATGAACATCCACATGTCGCCGACCTCCTGTCGATGCGACACCGTAGACCAGCGACGGATCGGTGTTCGTCCCGCACGGTGTCTCGTCGTTTCGAATTCGATGCAGCCGTAACAAATGGACACATGCGCAGGCAGGCGGCCAGTTGCGTTCCGCGGCCCTGTTGATAGGCTTGTGCACAACCTGTTGAAGAACCGGAGGCCGTCCTTGACCGAGCCCGATCTTCAAGAACCGTTCGCCGACGCGTGCCTGCGGATCACCTGCCCGCATTGCCGCAGCGTCGAGCGTGACGAATACGAGGTCCTCGAGGCCGACGAGGTCCACGTCCTCAGGTGTGGCGGCTGCGGCGAGCGGTTCTATCTGCTCCTCGCAGAGTGCCCCAGCTGCACCGAAGAATCGGCCATCACCTGGCCGGGCGTGCCCACTCCGGACGAGATCCGTGGCGCCCGTTGTTCGCACTGCAACACCAGGGTGTGCACCGATGACGAGAGCCTTTTCGACATGGGCGGGCCACGATAGGGCCGGCGCGCACACCGTGCGTAGCGACGACGGTGTGCTGCGGCTCGATCTGCGCCTCGTGGGGGCCGGGCTGTACATGCAGCGCGAGTTGCATCGTCCACGCGCCGGCCGGGTGACGCAGGCCAACATCTTCGCCAGCCGCGACGCGTTCAGACGCTGGTGCGATGCGGACTCGCTGCGCTACCAGTACCCCATCGTCCACGCCCGGCTGATGCGCGTGGCCGACCAGCTGTTCGACGCCCATGACGCCGCGTGCACCGCTGGCTGAGCTCGTCGCGTCAGCCCAGTACGCGTCCCGCGTCGTTGCCGTCACGTCGCGCGTGGCGTCGGCCGCCGACGAGGCCCACGCCGTCGCAGCCCTGCACGACGCGGCGTCGACGATGGGTGTCGACGCGGCCGCCTTCGTCAGCTTCGTCCGCGACGACGACGCGCACGACTCGTTCCGGTTCCTGCTGGCCTGCGATCCCGTCTGGTGCGCGGAGTACGAGCGCCGCGCCTGGTATGCGCTCGACCCATGGCTCGCCTACGCACGAACGCACACCGAACCCGTGCGCGACGCCGACGTACCCGCCGACTCGGGCATCCAGCGCGACATCGTCGAACTGGCGCGGCACCACGGCTTCAGGGACGCCCTCATCGTCCCCGCGCCGGCCAGCGGCATGGTCACGCGCCTTGGCGTGCTTTGCCTCGGGTCCGAGCAGGAGGGCTTCTTCGCCGACGCCGGCTACGCGACGCTGAAACCCTTGGCGCGGTCGCTGGCGATGGAACTGCATGCGTGGTGGATCGAGCGCATCAGGCGTGAGCTCGCGCAGTCGGCCCAGCTGACGGAGGAGGACCTGCTGCTGCTCAAGCACGAGCGGCAGGGGCACGGCACCAAGGTCATCGCCACGGTGCTGGCCGCCTCGCCCAACGCCATCAACTCCCGCTTCCAGCGGATGAACGCCCGGCTGGGCGTGCCCAATCGCAAGGCCGCCGCACAGCTGGCGGCCGAGTACGGCTTGATCTGAGTGCCTTCGGGCGGGGAAGGGCATCGTTATGGTCAGACAGTGGCTCAACGCGGCCGGCTACCTGGCCATCTACCTGATGCCGGCGCTCCTGCTGGCCGGTGCGTACGCGGGCAAGCCTTGGCTGGCCTTTGGCGTCGTCGTGCTCGTCTTCTCGCTGTGCCGACTCGTCTTCGGCGCCATGCCTGCCCGGGCGCCCGAGTGGGGCGAATCGGTCGCGACCTTTCTCGATCGCCTGCCGCTCGGCTACCCGGTGGTCTTCGCCGCCACCGTGCTGAGTTCGCTGTGGCTGATGGGGACCTCGAGGGCGTCGCCCTCCGACTGGCTCGGCTACGGGCTGAGCCTGTGGATGACCGCCCTGTTCGGCACCTGCGTCGTGCACGAGCTCATCCATCGCAGGGGTCGCATCCAAGCCATGACCGGCCATGCCTTGGCCGGGATGTGCGGATACCCTCTGCTGGGTGCCGAACATCTGGCGCACCATGCCCGCCCTGGTGATGCCGACCGGGCCGAGGTGCCGCGCCGGCACGAGAGCGTGTGGGGATTCGGCGTGCGGCGCCTGGCCAGGATCGGCCGCGAGTTCCTCGGGCCCGGTGCTGCGGTGTGGACGCGAGGTCACGCAACCGCCACCATGGTCCGTCTTCGCTGGGCGATGCTGGCGATGGTGATCATGGCAAGCGCCTTCACCGTCATTGCCGGATGGCGCGGCGCGCTGCTGTTCGGCCTCGTCGCCATCGGCGTGGCCTTCGGCGTCCAGATCATCACCTACATCCAGCATTGGGCGCTCGGCGACGACAGCCTGGGCAGCGCCGTGGGCTACGGCCGCGGCTGGGACGACGACTGCCAGTTCCAGGCCTGGGTCACGCTCAACATCAGTCTGCACGACGGCCATCACCGGGAGCCTCGGCTTCCGTACTACCGCCTCGAGTTGACGCCCGACTCGCCGCGCCTGCCGGCCGGTTACGTGATGCTGATGTTCCTGGCCCTGGTGCCGCCGATCTGGCGGCGGGCGATGGAGCCGGCGCTGGCGCGGTGGTTCGAGTCTCCTGCCGAGCCGGTGTCAGCCGGGCGGGGGCTGACTTGCTTTGGCCTGCCTGCGCACTGATCGGTCGAGCGCGCCAGTTGACGTCCGTGGACTGCAGGTTGAAGGAACCGAAGGGAGCGCCGTCGACGCCAGACGCCGGCGTCGGCGATGTGGTGGTCAGCTGACGCTCAAGTTGCTCACGGCGCTGACAGGCCTCGGCCA
>CAZQPN010000434.1:0-3231 GCA_964595215.1 uncultured Rubrivivax sp.
CTTCAAGGACCTCGCCGACCGCAAGAGCGACATCTTCGACGAGGACATCATCGCGCTCGTCAGCGACGAGAGCGTGACCGCGGAGCAGGAGCACTACCGGCTGCTGTCGCTGTCGCAGCACTCCGAGATGGGCGAGCGCCCGCACGCCAGCGTCGCGTTCGCCGCCGGCCCGGTGGAGCACCGCGCCGAGAGCGACGGCAACGGCCCGGTCGACGCCAGCCTGAAGGCGATCGAGTCGCGCGTGCAATCTGGCGCGGAACTGATGCTCTATTCGGTCAATGCCATCACCAGCGGGTCGACAGAATCCCAAGGAGAGGTGACGGTCCGGCTGCAGCACGGTGGCCGGGTGGTCAACGGCGTGGGCGCCGATCCGGACATCGTCGTGGCCTCCGCGAAAGCCTATCTGTCGGCCCTGAACAAGCTGCACAGCAAGGCCGAGCGGGTCGCCGCGCAGGGTTGACGCCCCGCGGCCGGCGGTTTTCCGGCCACGCTTGACAGTCCAAAACCTCGACTTGAAGTAGATCGCGCAAGTCTTTGATCTTGCGCCGGTTTATTCCTTCTTCTACACTTGGTCACGAGTGCGTGGAAACGGGGTGGGGCGAATGCAGCGGCGGCGTGGTGCGGGGCGTGTGGGGGTGTGCGGGCTCGGGATCGGGCTCGGAGCGTGGGCGCTGGCCCTGACGCTGCTCGCGGCCAGCCCGGGTGCCGACGCGGCGCAGCGCGTGGCGGCCAAGAAGCCAGTCGCCAAGACCACGGTCCACAAGACCAAGGCCCGCGCGAACAAGGCGCCGAGCCGACGGGTGACGGCCGCGCCGGCGGCGCCGCTGCGCCTGTCCTTCGGCCACCTTGCCGGTCTGCACGAGACCGACGACCCGCTGAACCTGCGCTCCAGCGTCGCGCTCGTGGTCGATCAGGACACCGACGAGATCCTGTTCAGCAAGAACCCGGACGCCGTGCTGCCGATCGCCTCCATCACCAAGCTGATGACGGCGCTGGTCGTTCTCGACGCCGGGCAGCCGCTGGACGAGGAACTGCGGATCACGCAGGACGACGTCGACACGATCAAGGGCAGCCGCTCGCGACTGCACGTCGGCGCCCGGCTGACGCGTGGCGAGATGCTGCATCTGGCACTGATGTCGTCCGAGAACCGCGCCGCCAGTGCCCTGGGGCGTGCCTACCCCGGCGGCCACTCGGCCTTCGTCGCGGCGATGAACGCCAAGGCACGGTTGCTGGGCATGAACGACACGCGATTTGCCGATGCGACCGGCCTGCGCAGCGACAACCAGTCGACGGCGCAGGACCTGGCACGGCTGGTCCGCGCCGCCGCCGACGTGCCGCTGATGCGCGAGCTGTCGACGGCGCAAGAGACCGCGGTGGCGGTCGGTCGCCACCAGCTCCAGTACCGCAACAGCAACGTCCTCGTGCGCGACCCGGACTGGGACATCCGCCTGCAGAAGACGGGCTACATCTCCGAGGCCGGGCGCTGCGTCGTGATGCAGGCCGAACTGGCCGGCCGCAACCTGATCATGGTGCTGCTGGATTCGGCCGGCGCCGTGGCGCGCACGACCGACGCCCGTCGGCTGCGCGACTGGCTGGCCAGCGCGCCTGCCGTCGGCAGCGCGCTGCGCTGAGCCCTGGTCTTTCACGGTTCTTCGCGGCGCTGCGTCGCTGGGGCATCCAGTCGGCGCCCGGCGCCCGGCGCCCGGCGCCGCGCCGTCGGCGCACCGCTGACCGCCGGCGGGTGATCGCGTGAAGCGCGCGGCGACGATGCGGGCGCTGGGGGTGGCCGGCGTGCTCCTGCTGGCCGCCGCGGCGATCGTGTGGTCGCGCTTCCAGCGCGATCTGGCGGCGGCCGCCGCACTCGCTGCACAAGGCAGCATGGTGCTGGCGACGCGCTGCGGGCCGGTCGAGGTGCAGGATGCGGGCGAGGGCTTCCCGCTGCTGATGGTGCACGGCAGCGGCGGCGGCCACGACCAGGGCATGGCCTGGGCACGCCCGCTGCTGGACCAGGGCGTGCGCGTGATCGCGGTGTCGCGCTTCGGCTACCTGCGCACGCCGCGGCCGGCCGACGCCTCGCCGCAGGCGCAGGCCGATGCGCATGTGTGCGTGCTGGATGCGCTCGGCGTCGAGCGGGCCGCGGTGATGGGCGTGTCCGCCGGCGGCCCGTCGGCGGTGCAGATGGCCATCCGCCACCCCGACCGCGTCAGCGCGCTGGCGCTGGTGGTCCCGATCGCCTACAAGCCCGGCGCGGTGGCCGACTCGGCGCCGCCGGTGTCGGACGCCAAGGACGCCCTTCTGCTGCGCCTGCTCGGCTCGGACTTCCTGTTCTGGGCCGGGCTGCGGGTGGCACGCGACCAGGTGTTCCGCCACGTGCTGGCGACGCCTGCGGACCTGGTCGCGTCCGCCAGCGCCGCCGAGCGCACGCGTGTGAACCAACTGGCCGACCGCATCCTGCCGGTCTCCAGCCGCGCCGCCGGACTGCTCGACGACACGGGCCTGGGCAAGCGCCTGGGTCCCTATGCGCTGGACGCCATCCGCGTGCCGACGCTGGTCGTCAGCGCGCGCGACGACGGCTTCGGCACCTACGCGGCCGCCGAGTACACGGCCAGCCGCATCGCCGGCGCCCGGTTCCTGGGTTTCGAACGTGGCGGTCATCTGCTGCTGGGGCACGATGCCGAAGTGCAAGCCGCCGTGCTCGACTTGCTGGATCGAGCGACCCGGAAGTGAGCGTCGGAGCCGCGGGGCCGGGCGACGGACGCCGGGTGAGGGCCATGCGCGGTCAGGCGGGATGCTCGTCGCCGGGCGTCAGAACAGCTGGCCGACGTCGAGCAACGTCAGCGCGCCCAGCACGGCGACGATCGCATGCACCAGCTGCATCGACACCGCCCGCGCGATGCGGTCGCCGAGGAGGACGCAGGCACGTTGGCCAGCATCATGCCCAGTGTCGTGCCGGCCACGACGGCCGCGGTGTCGCTGTAGCGCGCGGCCAGGGCGGCCGTGGCGATCTGCGTCTTGTCGCTCATCTCGCCGAGCGCGACCACGCCGACGGACACGAGGAACGCCCCCAAAACGCTGCTCCACAGGCAGGCGTCAACCACGGACCACACGACGTCCCCGGCCCTCCCGGAGGCAGTGCGATCAAAAGTCTTGCCAGGCCCGAGAGCTGCCCGCACCATGGCCGCGATGGCCAAGTCTGTTGACGCGTGCCCCTGCGACAGGCAGGGCGGCTAC
>CAZQPN010000435.1:0-3229 GCA_964595215.1 uncultured Rubrivivax sp.
ACCGTCGCTGCACTGTCGTGCACCTTAGGGAGGGAGTATCCTGGCGGAAAGGGAGGGATTCGAACCCTCGGTACAGGAAACCTGTACACCGGATTTCGAGTCCGGCGCATTCGACCACTCTGCCACCTTTCCGGGTGAAAACGCTGTGCGTGGTCTCGCATCAAGCGAAGCCGCGCATTCTAGCTCAGTCGACGAAGTGAAGACCCAGCGACGGCAGGCGTGCGTCGCCAGGTCGGGTGCGCCAGCGCTGCCCGGCGGTCACCGGCCAGGCGTCGGTGATCGTGCCCGTGGTCACGACATCGCCGGCACGCACGCGGGCCTGCGGCATCCGCGCGGACATGGCCTGCAGCCACAGCCGCAGTGCATTCAGCGGCCCGTCGAGCACGTTCCGGCCTTCGCCGCGGTCGACTTCGTGGCCGTCGTGGTCCAGCACCATCGGCAACGCCGCCAGGTCAGCCGCCAGCGCCGGCCAGCCTGCCACCGGCACCCGCGGCCCGACGAGCAGGCGGCCATGCAGTCCGAAGTCGGCCAAGGGGTCCGCCGGTCCGTCGAAGTGCCAGCCCTCGATGTGGGTGTGCACGATCTCGACGCCGTGCGCGACCCAGGCGATGCAGCCGCGCAGCGCATCGTCGTCCAGACTGGCCGCCAGGCCGGCGGCCAGGTCGACCGCGAGGCCGAAGACGATCTCCGGCTCGATGCGCGGCTGCACCAGGCCAGCCAGCGGCACCTCGGCCTCGGTGCCGTCGAGCAGGCTCAGCGTGTCGTCCCACACGCGCGCCCAGATCGGTTCGTGCACGCCGTAGCGCGGCCAAATGCTGCGGTTGGTGAAGCCGATCTTCCAGCCGCGCGGCACGGCGCCGGCGGCGACGCGACGGCGGTCGGTCTCGGCAGCGACGCGGTCGGCGGCTGCGAGGTCGAAGCCCGGCTGCTGCCGGCTCGGTGGCGTGATGCACACGCCGCGGACACGCGCGTCGAGCAGTGTGTCGGCGATGCGGGCGACGGCAGCGTCGTCGATCACGGCCTGAGCACCTCCAGGCCGCCCAGGTAGGGTCGAAGCGCGGCCGGCACGGCGACGCTGCCGTCGGGCTGCTGGTGGTTCTCCAGCACGGCCACCAGCGCGCGCCCGACCGCCAGCCCGGAGCCATTGAGCGTGTGCACGTACTCCGGCTTGCCCTGCGCATTGCGGTAGCGCGCCATCATGCGTCGCGCCTGGAAGGCCTCGCAGTTGCTGCACGAGCTGATCTCGCGATAGGTGTCCTGGGCCGGCAGCCAGACTTCGAGGTCGTAGGTCTTGGCGGCGCCGAAGCCCATGTCGCCGGTGCTCAGCAGCATCACGCGGTAGGGCAGCTCCAGCCGCTGCAGCACGGCCTCGGCGTGGCCGACCATCTGCTCCAGCGCCGCTGCGCTGTCCTCGGGCCGCGTGATCTGCACCATCTCGACCTTGTCGAACTGGTGCTGGCGGATCATGCCGCGCGTGTCGCGGCCCGCACTGCCGGCCTCGCTGCGGAAACACGGGCTGTGGGCGGTGAGCTTGATCGGCAACCGATCCGCGTCCATGATCTGCTCGCGCACGGTGTTCGTCAGCGGGACCTCCGACGTCGGTATCAGGTACTGATCCGACAACGGCGACCCGATACCGACCTCGGACGCCGGATCTCCACTCTGCACGCCATACAGGTCCTGTGCGAACTTGGGCAGCTGCCCGGTGCCCTCGAGCACCTCGCGGTTGACGATGTACGGCGTGTAGCACTCGGTGTAACCATGCTCGCCGGCCTGCAGGTCCAGCATGAACTGCGCCAGCGCGCGGTGCAGCCGCGCCGCCGGCCCGCGCAGGAACGAGAAGCGTGCGCCGGACAGCTTGACGCCGGTGTCGAAGTCCAGCCCCAGCGGCTGCCCGACGTCGACGTGGTCGCGCGGGGCGAAATCGAAGCCGCGCGGCTGGCCCCAGCGCCGCACCTCGACGTTGGCCGTTTCGTCGGCACCGTCGGGCACGTCCGCCTGCGGCAGGTTGGGCAGGTGCATCAGCATCCCGTGCAGCTCGCCCTGGATCTGTTCCAGCCGGTCGGTGCCGGCCTTCAGCGCGTCGGCGATGCCGGCCACTTCGGCCATCAGCGCGGCGGTGTCGTCGCCCTTGGCCTTGGCCTGTCCGATCTGGCGCGAGATCGTGTTGCGCTGCGCCTGACGCTGCTCGGTGGCGGTCTGGATCGCCTTTCGCTCCGCCTCGAGCGCCGAGAAGCGCTCGACGTCGAGGAAGGGCTGCGGGGTCTTGCGGCGCTGCAGTTGGGTGACGACGGCGTCGAGGTCGCGCCGCAGCAGGGTGATGTCGAGCATGGTGCGTGTCTCGTGCGAGGATCGCGAAGGGAAGCGGTGCAGCGCGCGGGCGCTGCGGCGTCACGGGCGGCGGTCGTCAGGATCGCGTGGCGGCGGTCCCGGCGGCCTCGGCCATGCTGCGGTCGCCCAGGCCGCGCGGCAGCGGGAAGCGCACCGCCTCGGTCACGCCATCCATCTTGCGCACGGTCACCGCGCCGAGCTCGCGCAGGCGCTGCGTGACCTGCTGCACGAGCAAGTCGGGCGCCGACGCGCCGGCCGTCAGGCCGACCCGCCGCCGACCCTCGAACCAGGCCGGGTCCAGGTCGGCCGCGGCGTCGACCATGTGCGCCGGCGTGCCCAGCCGCTCGGCCAGCTCGCGCAGGCGGTTGCTGTTGCTGCTGGTGGGGCTGCCGACGACGATGACGATGTCCACCGCCGGGGCGAGAAGCTTGACGGCGTCCTGCCGGTTCTGCGTCGCATAGCAGATGTCCTGCTTCTTGGGCTCGCGCACGTGTGGGAACACGCGCTTGACTTCGGCCAGGATCTCCGCCGCGTCGTCGACGCTCAGCGTCGTCTGGGTGACGACGGCGATCTTGTCGCCGCGCGGCCTGACCTTCGCGACGTCGGCCACGTCCTCGACGAGGTAGATGCCCTCGCTGAGCTGCCCCATCGTGCCCTCGACCTCGGGGTGGCCCTTGTGGCCGATCATGATGAACTCGTAGCCCTCCTTGTGAAGCTTGGCCACTTCCACGTGCACCTTGGTCACCAGCGGGCACGTGGCGTCGAAGACCTGGAAGCCGCGGCGTGCGGCCTCCTGGCGCACGGCCTGGCTCACGCCATGGGCGCTGAACACCAGCGTGGCGCCGGGCGGCACGTCGGCCAGGTCCTCGATGAAGATGGCGCCCTTGGCCTTGAGGTC
>CAZQPN010000436.1:0-3228 GCA_964595215.1 uncultured Rubrivivax sp.
GGCACCAACAACGTCGACACCAACTCGCGCCTGTGCATGAGCAGCGCGGTGGCCGGCATGAAGGCCGCCTTCGGTGCCGACAGCGTGCCGTCCTGCTACGACGATCTCGACCACGCGAACACGGTGTTCATCGCCGGCAGCAACACGGCCTGGGCGCATCCCGTCCTCTACCGGCGGCTCGAAGCGGCGCGTGCCGCGCGGCCATCGATGCGGGTCATCGTCGCCGACCCGCGCCGCACGGAGACGGCGCTCGAGGCCACGCTGCACCTGCCGCTGCTGCCGGGCACCGATGTCGTGCTGCTCCATGCCATGCTGCACGTGATGCTGTGGGAGCAGTTGATCGACGCCAGCTTCATCGCCGCGCACACGAGCGGCTTCGCGGCGCTGCGCGACCGGGTGCGCGAGTTCACGCCGGCGCATGCCGCGCGCGTGTGCGGCCTTCAGGCTGATGACATCGTGACGGCGGCGCGCTGGTTCGCCGGCCTGCAGGGTGACGGCACGCGATCGCCCACGCTCAGCCTGTGGTGCCAGGGCCTGAACCAGAGCGTGGCCGGCACCGACAAGAACACGGCGCTCCTCAACCTGCACCTGGCTGCGGGCCAGATCGGCAAGCCCGGCGCGGGACCGCTGAGCCTGACCGGGCAGCCCAATGCCATGGGCGGGCGCGAAGCCGGAGGCCTGGCCCAGCTGCTGCCCGGGCACCGCGAGGTGGCCGAAGCGCAGCACCGGGCCGAGATGGCGGCCCTGTGGGGCGTGCGCGATCTGCCGGCCACGCCCGGCAAGCCCGCGGTGGAGATGTTCCGTGCCGCGGCCGCGGGCGAGATCCGGGCGCTGTGGATCGTCTGCACGAACCCGGCCCAGTCGATGCCCGACCAGGCGCTGGTGCGCCGTGCGCTGCAGCGCTGCGAGTTCGTGATCGTGCAGGAGGCCTGCCGCAGCACCGCCACCGTCGACTTCGCGGACCTGCTGCTGCCGGCGGCGGGCTGGGCCGAGAAGGAAGGAACGGTGACGAACAGCGAGCGCTGCATCAGCCGCGTGCGGGCGGCCGTGCCGCCGCCCGGCGAGGCGCGCGCTGACTGGGCCATCGCCGCAGCCGTGGCCGGCCGGCTGGAAGCCCTGCTGCCCGAGCGGCGGGTGCCCGGGCGGACCGATCGACCGCTGCTCGACTGGCCGACGGCCGAGGCCGCCTGGCACGAGCACCGCGAGGCCACGCGCGGGCGCGATTGCGACATCGGGGGACTGACCTGGGAGCTGCTCGAGGCGCAGCCGCGCACCTGGCCCTGGCCCGAGGGGGCAAGCGGCCCGACGCCGCGCCTGTTCACCGACGGACGCTTCGCCACGGCCGACGGCCGCGCGCGTTTCCACGCACCTGCCTGGCGGCCGACGGCCGAGACGCGCGACGCCCGGCACCCGGTGTCGCTGACCACCGGTCGCCTGCGCGACCAGTGGCACGGGATGTCCCGCACCGGTACGCTGGGCCGGCTCCTCGCGCACGCGCCGCTGCCCGCAGTGGCTATGCATCCGCAGGAGCTCGCGCGACGCAAGCTCGACGAGGGTGACCTGGTGCGGCTGACGTCCCGCCGCGGGGCGCTGGTACTGCCGGTGGCGCCTGATGCAGCATTGATGCCGGCGCAGGCCTTCGTGGCCATGCACTGGGGCCAGGAGTGGCTGGGCGGCGCCAATGGCCCCGGGGTCAACGCCCTCACGACGGCAGCGACCTGTCCGGGATCGGGCCAACCCGAGCTCAAGCACGCGGCCGTGAGGGTCGAGCCGGCGGCATTGGCCTGGTCCCTGGAGGCCGCGGCCTGGATTCCGGCCGACCACGTGTTCGAGCGGCGCGACGCACTGCAGGCGCTGGCCGCCGAGGCCGGCTGGGCCTACTGGCACGCCTTGCCCTTCGGCCGTGGCCGCGACGCCCAGGGGCGGGAGCGCCTGGGCCTGTCGGTCCGGGCCGCGGCGGCGTGCGATCCCGGACCCGAGGCCTGGGCGCAGGTGGCCGCCGTCCTGGGCCTGGCCAACGGCGCCGGTCTGCGCTACGACGACCCGCGGGCAGGCCGCCACCGCCGGGTGCAGCTCGATGCTGCAGGCCGCATCGAGGCCTTCCTGCTCGCGGGCGAACGCGACGCTGCACGATGGCTGCACGAGTGGCTGTTGGCCGGCCACCCGGCCGCGGCCCAAGGATGGCGGCTGCTGTCGGGGCTGGCCCGGCCGCCAGGCATCGGCGCCACCGCGCGCCGCATCACCGTGTGCAGCTGCAACGACGTGAGCGGCACCGACATCGACGCCGCGCTCGCCGGCTGTGGCGGCCTGCCGGCCGATGAGCGGCTGCGCGTGGTGCAGGCGGTCACACGATGCGGAGCCACCTGCGGCTCCTGCCTGCCGGCGCTCAAGATCCGAGTGGCGGCATCGCTGCCCTGCGACGAGGCGTCCGCGTGAGACCGCCGGGCCGCCCCGATGACGAACCCCGGATGACGCCGCCCGAAGGCACGCCGCCGACCGCCAGGCCTTGCGTGACGTTGATCGGGGCCGGCCCCGGCGCCGCCGACCTGTTGACCGTGCGCGCCGTGAAGGCGCTGCGGCGCGCCACCGTGGCACTGGTCGACGACTTGGTGGACCCGACCGTGCTGCGTTACCTGCGCCGCAGCGCGCGCGTGCTGCCAGTCGGCAAGCGCGGCGCCTGCGTCAGCACGCCCCAGGCCTTCATCCACCGGCTGATGGTCGCCGAGGCGTTCAAGGGCGAGCGCGTGGTGCGATTGAAGGGCGGTGACCCCTTCGTCTTCGGCCGCGGCGGCGAAGAGGCGGACGCGCTGCGCGTGGCCGGCATCGAGGTCGAGGTGGTAAGCGGCCTGACGGCCGGGATCGCCGGACCGGCCGCGATCGGCATCCCGGTCACCGATCGGCGCTTCGCCCCGGGTGTGGCGCTGGTCACGGCCCATGGACGCGAAGGAGGACAAGGCCCGGACTGGGCGGCGCTGGCACGCAGTGGGCTGACGATCGTGGTCTACATGGGCGCGTCGCGCGTGGTCGACGTCGCCGCGGCGCTGATGGACGCCGGCCTGAATGCCGGCACGCCCGCCGCAGCCGTCCACGCCGCGCACACACCGGGCCAGCGCAGCGCACGCTGCACCCTGGCTACGCTGGCGGCAACGGTGGTGGCAGGAGGCCTGAACAGCCCGGTCGTGCTGGTGATCGGTGACGTGGCGGCGATCGGTGGCGCGGCGTCGGAGG